>JAHEAD010000028.1 GCA_019721075.1 Candidatus Sysuiplasma jiujiangense | reverse complement strand
TCAGGGAAAATCCTGGTTATACCATGGACTTCGGATTCGCTTGAGAAGGAAGCCGAATATTCTAGGGTGCTCCGCGACTATTTTTCACATTGCGGCTTCGAAGAGGTATTGTTCCTGGCCAAAACCGATCCTGAAAATGATATCCAACGAAAATTCTCTGAGGTAGACGTCGTTTATCTTCCGGGTGGAGACACTGAGGTCCTATA
This sequence comes from Candidatus Sysuiplasma jiujiangense, assembly GCA_019721075.1. Taxonomy (NCBI): domain Archaea; kingdom Methanobacteriati; phylum Thermoplasmatota; class Thermoplasmata; order Candidatus Sysuiplasmatales; family Candidatus Sysuiplasmataceae; genus Candidatus Sysuiplasma; species Candidatus Sysuiplasma jiujiangense. Next base: position 14,024 of record JAHEAD010000028.1, on the reverse strand, counting down.
TCGCGAGTTAAAACAGAGGGCTTTGCAGTACAGGTTACTTGAATTCTCGGGAGTGATAATAGGAAATTCTGCAGGGGCAATTGTACTTGCAAAAGGAGGATGGGGCGATGGGAAATTCCACACAGGTTTCGGTCTCGTTGATTTCTACGTTTCCGTTCATTACAAGCTCAATGCAGGTCACGTTGCAGAAACGAAAGATGCTATAAATGTCAATATTCCTGAAAATATGTGGGTCATGGTAACAAATGAAAAATAATCAAATCCTGTAACGCTTTTCCATGCTCTCATATCAGAAATCAGGAGGATAAGCAAGCAGCAGGCGGAAGGAAGAGTTAGGGACGGAATATGAGAGAATTGGAATCACAATGAACCGGTCGGTGTTCAGTCCCAGAAGCGCTTGGTGCGTGCAAACTGTATCTCCTGCTCCAGAATGTCTTTGAGGAGATCTTCTTCTTCCGAGGCCATTCTTGAAAGTATTCTGGCGGCGCTGTCAGGCCCGATCCCGCGTCCTGCGAGTACTATCAGTGCCTTCTGGCCGTACTCCATGACGAGGTTTGCGTTCTTCCTCAGTTTCCTCACGTCACGAATCTGCTCATCCGTCAGCTTTCCGGGCGCTCTGAGCCTGCGCGGTATTTTTTCGAGTTCATAATCGCTCAGTGCCGCAATCATCGGGCTTCCGCATTTCCAGCATTTTATGCGCTTTCCCTCTCTGCCCGCCTTCGTTTTCCTCCTCGCCTCACAGTTGAGGCAGAGCATGGTGAATTCCTCTTCAAGGAGCCTCTTCTTCAGTGCCGTCAGAATGCCCCTGTCGGCCCTTGACGGCTTGTATAGTTCCCTTGTGGTGTCGATACCCTTCTTTCCGATCGGAGAGAGTGGTGCGCAGACCACCTCTATCTCCCCTCCAGCAATCATCCTGAGAACCTCCTCCGTACGCCCGACATCCATTGTTTCCCATATTGTCTTTTCGAGCGTTTCCTCCATAACCGGAGTCCTTTCGAAGGACTGCATAAGCTTTGACATGTTCATCTCCCTGTAGTCTGCATCCTTCCTTATGACACCGAATTTCTTTGCAACAAAGAGGAACTGCCACTTGGCGTATGAGCTGTTTGAAACAACCTTCCTCAGGAATGAGTATAATGCTTCCGGCGGAACGGCCCGCAGCGCTTCCGCGATCCACTCCCTTTTTGCGCCTCTGGGCAAATCAAGTACAATCCTGTACGGATCAAGATCTATGCCTACGCTTTCCCCCGAACGTGCGGAAATCACGGCGGCAACCATCCTTGCAAGCGTTTCGTTTACCCTGCTTCCGAAGCAGGCATTTATGACCGCCTTCGTGTAACCGCTGAACTCTATCACGATCCTTCTGTCTGTTGCAAGAAGCTGCGATCCCTTGACGGATGAAAGATAACCGCGGACCTTCTCTACGGCAGCCTCATCGATAGGATAATCTGAAAAGTCCATTTCGGCCCTGAGTTTACCGACTTCCTGTGCAACTTCGAACGGTACTGGTATCTCCTCTCCTATCCACGAGGGAAGGGCGCCAGATACCGATATCGGCTCGACAAGCAGTTCCGTCTCCCTGAGTTCAACCACCCTCCAGCTCCGGCCATGTGTTATGAATACAGAACCCTGTTCCGCGAACGAGACAACGAACCCCTCGTCAAGCGTGCCTATTACCTTCCTCGTGCTGATGTCCCTGACGTTGTATGTCTTCTCATCCCTTATCATGGATATATTTTCGTAGAAATAGTGCAGTCCCCTGGCAGATCTGAGCACCTGCCCCTCCTTCAGTCTGAGGAGCCTGTGTTCAGCAAGGAAATCGTAGACCTCCCTGAACTCGCTGTATGAAAGATTCCTGAAAGGGTAGCTCCTCCTTATCGTCGAATGCATGCTCTCCTCGTTGTAGGTTCCCTCTGAGGACATTGCAATGATCTGGTTTGACAGAACAGTCAGCGGTTTTTCCCTTACTTTCTGTTCCTCGAGCTGCCCGGCAAGAGCCCTCCTGGAAATGACGGCCCCTTCCAGTATTTCGTCCTCGTCGTATGCAACGATGCATCCCATGCTTACGGCCGATGCACGGTGCCCGGCCCTTCCTACCCGCTGCAGGAGTCTAGTCACCTGCCTCGGGGAATTGAACTGTATAGTGAAATCGGCTGTTCCGATGTCGATGCCGAGTTCCAGCGAAGATGTGCAGACCAGGCATTTGAGCGCACCGGCTTTGAACTGCTCCTCCATCTCAATCCTGAGATCCTTGGATAGCGAACCATGGTGGACACCGAGCGGAAAATCCGGAAGCCAGATGTGATAACGCGACGAAATAGCCTCCGCAAGATCCCTTGTGTTGACGAAGAACAGTGTGCTCCTGTTTGAGTCTATCACACTTTTCGTCATCTGGATCGCCGACGCCATGCCTTCGTCGATCTGTAGATTCGCCGAAAGCTCTGCCGTGGTGCTGTCAGGCAGCGGACACCTGACCTCGATTTCCCTTTCCTTTTCAACAGGTATGTCTGCTATCCTCACCTGTCTCCGGAATGCAAGAAGCTGCGCGACCTCGTCGGGTGATCCGACTGTCGCGGAAAGTCCAATTCTCTGGAATTCTCCTGCTATATTGTTCAGACGCTCGAGAGCGACTGAAAGCTGGGCACCCCTTTCCCCGCTGACCAGTTCATGCAGTTCGTCAACAATCACGTACCGCACTGTCTCGAGCGACTTCCTGAGGTTTCTGCCTGTCAGCAGTATCTGAACGGTTTCGGGTGTAGTGATAAGTATGTCCGGAGGATTGGCTGACTGCCTGTTCCTTTCGCCCTGCGAGGTATCTCCATGCCTGACAGCCGCAGTGAGTCCGACGCTTGAGGCAAGCTCCCTGAGCCTGACAAGCATATCCCTGTTGAGAGCCCTCAGCGGCGTTATGTAAATGCACGAAATCCCCTTTACCCTTCCCCTTTCAATCATACGCTGGAGTATCGGAAGGATGGCCGCCTCAGTCTTGCCTATGCCTGTCGGAGCACATACAAGGACATTCTCGCCATTGTAGATGGGCAGGAAGACGTTCTTCTGCACGGGGTGCAGTCTGTAGATATTCCTGCTTTCCAGCGTTCTTCGCAGACGTTCGTCCAGCTGCTCTATGATGCGACCGTCGTCCCTGCTGTCAGGCACTTCCCGCGCTTCCATCCGACTACTTTATTTGCCACATGCAACGCATATAATTGCTTTCGCCTGCCGTGGAAGCGCAGGCATCCGTTTCCCGGGCAGCCGTTCCCTGCAGTCAACCGGATGCGTCTTCCATCCTCAGTGCAGTTCTTTCCTTATTTCTTCCACTATCTCCCGCGGATCGGGATATCTGCCCGCCTTTTCCTTGGAAAAAATCAGCCTGTCCTCAACCAGTATATCGAATATGCCCTTGTCACCCGGCTGCAGGTTTACGCTAAGCTTCTTGTTCTGCTCCATGCCGTATGCCTGAAGCACATCCTTCGCGAGGTCCAGTGCCTTCGGCATGAAACCGCAAGGCTGGCAGTACTTTATGGTAATGCTTTTCATGCCGGACGGATAAGCAGGAATTAGTATATCTCTTTGTTTTCTCTACACCGACTCTGATGGATCCCGCCAACGAACCGGTTGCCGACCTGCTCAACGAAATAGCCAACATCCTTGAAATCACGGGCACTGACAGATTCAGACCGCTCGCGTACAGGAAGGCCGCAAGGACCGTGGAGGCGCTCCCGAAGCCTGTTTCAGACTACATCTCCGAGGGCAGGCTTTCTGATTTGAGCGGTATCGGCGAGGCTATAGCTGCAAAGATTACGGAGTTCGTCAGAAACGGGAAACTGGAATATCTTGAGAATCTGCGGAAGGGGATACCTTCCGGGCTGCTCGAAATGCTGAAACTGCAGGATGTCGGTCCCAAGACTGTCGCGAGACTCTTCGCGGAGCTGAAAATAACATCCATTGATGAACTCCAGAAGGCGTGCGAAGAGCACAGGGTAAGGGTTCTGAAGGGTTTCGGGGAACGGACCGAGGAAAAGCTGCTGCAGAGCATTTCATTCTACCGCGGGAGCAGCGGACGTTTCCTTCTTTCGGAAGCGGATGCAATCGCAGTCAGGGTGATCGAACAAATGAAACCGTTTGCCGGACGGATATCTGCCGCCGGCTCGCTCCGGAGGCGGAAAGAGACAGTCGGAGACCTGGATATTATAATATCATCTGACAGGCCGCAGAGGGTGATGGATGCGCTGATCTCCCTGCCGGAGGTGAAAACAGTACTGGCCAGCGGTGAAACAAAGTCAAGCGTTACACTGGAGAACGGCATTCAGGTGGACCTGCGGGTTGTCGACGACAGCAGCTATGGTGCTGCCCTGCTGTATTTCACCGGCTCAAAGGATCACAATGTAATACTCAGGACAATATCCATCGAACGCAATTACAAACTCAATGAATACGCGCTGTTCAGCAGGAGCGGCGATTCTGTGGTGGCGGGAAGGACTGAGGAGGAGGTTTATGCCGCGCTTGGTCTCGACTTCATTCCTCCTGAACTGCGTGAGGCAAGGGGAGAGATAGAGGCAGCCGCGTCGCACCGTCTGCCAGAACTCGTCCGGCAGTCGGATATCCGGGGCGATCTGCACTGCCACACAGACTGGAGCGATGGCAGCAGTTCCCTGGAGGAAATGGCAGGCGCGGCCCAGAAAATGGGTTATGAGTACATCGGCATAACAGATCATTCACGTAGCGTCAAAGTCGCAAACGGCCTCTCCGACGAGAGGATGGATGCGCAGATAAGAAGAATTGAAAAACTCAATGAATCGGGTAAATTTCGCATCCGCGTCCTGTGCGGAAGCGAGGTTGACATACTGCCTGACGGAAGGCTTGACTATGAAAGCGATATACTTTCAAGGCTTGATTATGCCATTGGTTCAATACACTCCAGATTCAACATGGAGCAGAAGGAAATGACAGAAAGGATACTGACCGCCTTCTCCAACGAACATCTCACTGTCTTCGGGCATCCGACGGCGAGGGAAATAGGACGGCGGGAACAGATCGCCTTCAGCAAGGACAGGGTATTCAGCGCTGCGAAGGAGTGCAGCGTATATCTGGAAATCAACGGCTCGCCTGAAAGACTCGATCTGAACGATGCACTCATCATTGAAGCGTCAAAGTACGGCTGCAAATTTGCAGCCAGCACGGATTCGCATCACACCTCATCACTTTCCAACATGCAGTATTCCCTTTCGATGGCAAGGCGCGGCTGGCTTGAGGCGGGAAGCATAATCAATACAACCGGTATTTCGGGCATCATGAAGAAACTCCGCAGGAGCTGACGAAGTCTAGGCACAGTGACGCTGTCTTAGCACAGAAATGCCAATGTAATTATAGCATGACACGAAAATGCACGGTATGGCAGCTACAACATCCAAAGGCACTGGCGGAAAGATCTCAGCAGCACTTGCAGCCGCAATAATTGTCGTGGTAGCTATCATTGCAGGTGCGGGCTGGGGATTGTATCTGACCAAGAAAACAACGACAACAGCCGTAACCTCACCCGTCAACGCCACTGTCGAAACCGAAATTGTAACATCGCTTGCTTTCGAGCACTGGAACGCCATCGGAATGGAGAACGTGAACCTGACAATGGCACAGTACAGCCCGAACGCCACACTCTACTGGTATGTCAAAAACACAACATATGACCATGCTTACAATGCGGCCCTGAACGGAACACATTCCGGTCTTGCGGCAATAAGGCAGGTATGGACAACATACTTCACTGATACCGTGGTGTATTACTGGGTAGGAGCGCTGAGGGTAAATGTCACGGGCTCAACAGCCACTGTTACCTCGAAGCTTTGGTACATCATGGCCAACGGAACAGTGAATCAGAGCGCACCGGTCAAGGATCAGCTGTTCACCGCAATTATGCCGTACGAACTTTATTATGTGTATTCCGGCGGACACTGGATGTTGACTTCTGAATGGTGGGGCTTCCCGAACAATCAGGGTACAATACAACCCGGTGCCTACGGACTCAAGACATACTTTGCGACATTTTAATGCGCCAGAACTGCAAAGATCAAATCTTTTCCCTTTGATTTAACCATGGAATAGACCCTGATCTGTTGATGGTTCCCATTTTGTCATTTCCAAGTCTTTCCTCCATTCTCCCTGTTCGCAGAAAACTCAATCGTCGTGCATTACTGTTTCACAAACAGTCCAGACGCGTGGTAAACACATGCTGTCCTTTAGTGCAATTTGTTTATCTGAAAACGATACATTGGATTCCTGTATTCCTGACCAAAAGAGTGTGCCTGCAAACCATTGGCCCTGGTACCCGAATTAGGTTCAAAGGCATACGGTTCATCCATGCCAACTATGCTTGAATTGATAGAGACAGTTTTCGTCAGCTGCGCTTCTCGTCATAATCCTGTACTATCCAATACCTGCAGATGAGAGACAGATTACATTTTAGATGAAGAATGACTTAATATGATTACACTGGATGAGGGACAAGGATGACAGGCTCACTATTGGCAGAGTGCAAAAATTTGATTGATGGAGAATGGCGCGCCGCCTCAAACGGGAAAAACAGCAATGTGATTAACCCTACGACTGGAGAGAATATTGCCATGATACCACATTCTTCTAAAGAAGATGTCCACAGCGCTATAGATGCAGCCAGGAGGGCGTTTGATGATGGGGGATGGAGAAAATCTCCAGTCTCTGAGAGGTCTGCCATACTGATGCGCCTCGCGGATTTAATAGAGCATGACAGTGATAGGCTGGCCAGATTAGAGACGATCAACACTGGGAAATCCATCAAGCAGTCGTCAAATTATGATCTGCCATACCTCGTGGACAATATCAGATTTCTTGCCGGAGCCGCGAGGAATATGGATGGAAAGGCGATGGGTGAGTATGTGGATGAGGGAACAAGCGCCATCAGAAGAGAACCGATTGGAGTTGTTGGTGTCATAACTCCATGGAATTATCCACTGATGATGGTAGTCTGGAGGGCAGTTCCCGCCCTGCTCATGGGCAATACGGTGGTATTGAAGCCCGCAAGCTATACGCCTCTGACAACACTGGAATTCGGCAAACTTGCACAAATCGCTGGAATTCCAAAAGGTGTTCTGAACATCATTACAGGACCTGGCCCTGAAATTGGGGAGGAAATGGCAAAGAGCTCTCAAGTCGATATGATCGCATTCACAGGAAGCGAGGAAGTCGGAAGGAAACTTTCCGGTTATGGCTCTTTAAAGAAGATATCGCTCGAGCTGGGGGGTAAGGCTCCATTTGTTGTATTCAAGGATGCCAGACTGCCTGCAGCAGTCGAAGGGGCTGTCGTTGGAGGTCTGGTAAATAACGGGCAGGATTGTGCCAATTCAACCCGTTACTACATCCATGAAGATATGGTGGATAAATTTGAAAGTAAGCTGATTGAAAAGTTGAAGGAAGTGAAGATAGGCAGTCCGCTGGATCATGGTACTGACATGGGACCGCTGATATCCTCAGCCCACAGAAAAAGGGTAGAAGATTACATAAAGTTGGGCATGGAGGAAGGGGGCCTTCTGAAACATGGCGGCTTCGAACCCAAAATAGAGGGTTGTGAAGGAGGCTTCTTCATTTCGCCGACGGTCATCAGAACTGAAAATGAGGAATCCCGCATAGTCAAAGAGGAGATATTCGGTCCAGTATACACCATTTTATCATTCACAGATTACGATGACGCAATACGGCGATGCAACGATGTCATTTACGGCCTCGGGGCATCTGTCTGGACATCGGACATGAATAAAGCTCTCCATGCCGTTCGCGATCTTCGATTTGGAACCGTCTGGGTAAACGAGCATGTTGTTGTCCCCTCAGAAATGCCTTGGGCAGGTTACAAGCACAGCGGGCATGGAGCCTCTCTGTCTTCATATTCGCTTGAAGAATTCACCAACATCAAACATGTCTACTTTGATGTAAGCGGTGCTGTCAGGAAGAAATGGTACTATCAGGTATTCGGCAGTAAGTGACGACTGTTGAATAAAGATGCCAACCGCAGCGTGAAAGTGGTTTCTCAAAAATTTTCAAGTTTCCTTCTGAGTTTAGTGAAGCGCTCATAAGCTGCAGCATGTGCATTAAGCGACCTGTCCGGGGTGTATGTTTCAGTTTCACCACCAATGTACCTGAAGGTTCTGAGCGGATATGACGCAATTGCAGAGGATGATTTCATGGCAATCAGGGCTGCACCGACGCTGCCTGGATCATAATTAAGGAAATTGTAATTCATGCCTGCGACAGTGGCTACAATCGGCCCTATCGTGCGCCCACCCACACCGCCTCCGACAACAATTTCACGCCTTCGTCCGGACAATTTTATTATCGCTTCCAGCATATCGATGGTTAGATAGGCAAGTGAATGGACAACAGATTTTATAATATCGTCCATCGATGTTTCGGCGTTAAAACCGTAGAAACCGCCTCTCAGTGAAGTGTTGAAAAGAGGACATCTTTCTCCCGCCAGATAAGGCATGAAAGTCACTTCCGTAGGTTTTTCATCCACATCGTTGATGTCTATCTTTGTTTTGAACAATCTCTCCGCAAAATCAAGAACGGTGGAAAACTGCGAATTGCAGCCATCAATTAGGTATCTTCCCGAAAAGTAGGCATCACAATATAGATTGTCAGTGATAACAGGTTTCTTCGAAACAAAGCCTGCGCAGAGAGTTGAGCCGTTGGAAACGAACAACAGGCTACTGTCGAGGCCTATCGCTCCCAGGGATGACACTAGAGTGTCAACGGTGCCGATACAGAGGCGTGTATCTCCTATGTCGGTTGCAAATTCAGGCTCAACAAGTTCTGGCAGCTTTGCTCTGATGCCCAGTTTTTCTGCAACGGGCTTCCACCAGTCTCTCTTCCTCGAGTCAACCAGTCCCCATTCAACCGCCGTCGGATAATCCTGGACAGGCGTTCTTTCTTGGTTCCCGCACATCCTGCCCAGCAGATATGCATTGAGATCGACAATGTACGAAGCCTCTTCCAGAACTTCCGGGTTGTTCTTCCAGAGCCAGAGTATTTTTTGCGGGAACATCTGGACGTTGGGACTGTTGAAATTAATCATTCTAAAGTTAAAATTCAGGTTCTTCCCGAAAAATTCCGAACCAAGGAGTGAGTTATATGGTATTGCAGTCAGAGGTTCGAAATTTGAATCAACCGGTATGAGCACCGGTGCCATGCAGGAGAGGCCAATTGAAGTAACGTCCTCATTCGAGAGTGAGCCTATTTCCTTTACAAATTCGCTGTAAATTTCATTGACTTGGACTGAATTACCGGCAAGCATGTCGCCTCTGTAACGCCTCTTTCGTGCAGTTACGATTTTACCTGTTCCGGCATCAATGACGCTCGTCTTTATGGATGAGGAGCCAACATCTATGCCGCCGAACAATCTTCCCGCTTTTGACATCACCGAAATCTCCATTTCTTCCAGTTATGCTTCCTGTCTCTGCCGTTCAAGCATCTCAAGATCTCCCGTTTCCTGGTTCTCAGTTCGCAGCCTGTAATGCCAGATTTCGTCCAATCATCAGCTGGGAAATTCCACGGCGCACTTTAATCCTTTCAGGATTCTCGAGTATTCAAGCGCTGATGCCAGATCTTCAAGCCTGAAGCGAGCGGTGACCAGAGGGATCAGGTCAATTTTTCCGGATTTGACCAAATCTAAGGCATTACTGTAACTCTTCAGGTCCGTGCCTGTTGAACCTGTCACGCGCAGCTGTTTGTAGTGGACGCCATTCATCGATACAGGAATCTGAGTATCGTTCATTGAACCGCCAAAAATCAGGATCTGGGTTCCCTTGCCCAGAAGGTGGCTTGATTCGGCCGCCGCTGCAGGATTTCCTATCGTGATATCCACCAGATCAATCTGCTCTTCCTTCATTTCCGAATAAAAGTTCTTCTCCTGCGAAATATTCACTACATGATCTGCGCCAAACCGGGTGGCAAATTTAAGACGCTCTTCAGAAAGGCCGATAACAGTTACGTTTTTAACACGCTTGATTCTTTTCAGGAGCTGAAGATGTATGAGTGCATTGGGCCCATCACCGATTACTGCAGCATTTTCAATACTGGCGTAATCTGCAAGATTGAGGCAGTGAAGACTTACAGCAACGGGCTCAATTAACGCACCTTCAACAAAACCAGTGCTGCCAGTTAAAGGGTAAACAAGCCCTCTTTCTATAAATTCGGATGGAATGCGCATCATCTCGGCATATCCACCGGGCACGTTGACACCAAGGCTTAACATATTGGGGCACATGTTCACCAGCCCCCTCCTGCAGATGCTGCACTCAAGACACGGGCAATCGGCGGCCACGTTAACTTTCTGTCCTGGATTCAGTTTTTCTGTTTTGGATGATAATAGGGTGCCTGAAACCTCATGCCCAAGGACAATGGGGACTCTGATTGAAGATGAACCTGAATAGTAGGCCTTTACATCAGTCGGGCACACGCCTACTGCCCTGACCTTCAGAATAGCTTCTCCGTTTCCCGGCTCAAGAACTGCGCCTTCTTCAATCCGGATATCGCCGATACCGTAAAATCTTGCGTATTTCATGGCATACCCCGAATAGCGGCGCCGGGAATCCTATCACGGAAATCAAATTCAAGGACTAGTCCTTGAATTCTGCCCTGAGTTTCTCTTCTGAAATCGTCCTTTCTACATATGACATGCCCAGTGTATTTCTCGCATGCTTGATCGCCACGTAGATAGCAACCACCACCATCGACACAAGTACAAACAACAGTCCGCCGAAGTACGGTTCTGTCAGGGAGCTATATCCCTCGTAAAACGAATAGACAAACAGGATTACAGCCCCAGCAGGGGCAAGTATGGAGGTTATAAAACTCCTCAATTTGAGTATTTTGATGCCCTTTTTCCTCAGGTAAAAGGCTAGGCTGATATCAGGTATGATGTGATGTATAAACCAGAAGGCGACTGCCATGCTCCCGGAAAGGAATAGTGCATCGAATGCTCCCTGACTTAGCCCGTAAAAGTGAATCATCAGCCCCTCATCAAGCGCAGTGGCAACTATGCCAAGTATCAAGTTGATAATGGCCGCATTTACCGGTATTCCCCTCCTGGAGACCTTTGTTATCCAGTCTGACTTGAAAAACTTATCTCTCCCCATCGAATAGATGAGCCTGGCAGTCGTCATTCCCGGAACAAAGCCGCCGAATCCTTGTCCCAGCAATGCCACCAGAATGAAAAATATGGCAGCTGGTATGCCCAGATAGGGAAGATAAGCTGCAAGACCCGGACTCAGTTCGCTGCTTAGCTTCGAGGCATGTGAAAGGCCAACAGCAACGACCTCGGAATATATTGCCAGAACACCAACCACTGTCGGAATAATAACACCTACAACAATTGCCTTCCATACATCCTTAAAAGGCGCTTTGCCTTCTTCTGCGAAGAAAAGCGGTACTCCATAGCCGGTGTAGAACAGGAAACCGGCGAGTATAACACCAAGGAAAAGTCCACTCAGACCACCGGGAGCCACCGATGGGTTGAAAGCCTCGAGGCTGTTGTACGGAGACCTCAGGATGACAATGAGCGAATATATGACCAGAACAATGATCTGCAAAATGCCCGAAAAAATAACCGCTTTCGCTGAGATGGAAAGATCAAGAACTGTCACCAGGAACATCGCGAACATGAAAATGATGGAAATGGAAATGAACAGAGAGACCGGTAGTACGTATGAGGTTACATATGTCAGAGATGAGTAGATGACGTATGCAAATGCTGTGGACGTCAAAACATCAAATGAAATGAAATAAAACAGATTCTCCATGGCAACAAACTTTCCGACAGCCTTTCCGAACCCGATTTCAGCAAGGCCGTAATATCCGCCTGCAAACGAAGCAATTCTGCTGTATTCCAGGATAGGTATTGTTGCAAGCAGGATCAGCAGCGCACCGAGAATCGGAATTAGAGGGGCGGCGAATCCGCCAAATGTCACTGCTGCGGCTGCGTTCGATACTGCCATGGCCATCGGATAAATCGCTGCCACGGTCAGGAAAGCCATCGCCCATAATCCAACTTTGTTCTTTTGAAGTGATCTCTCTTCAGCCATATTGTCCCCCGATGGCAACGGGAATTGCATCAACCATTTTAAAGGTTTATATGGCAATATTTAATACTCCATACTTGGCTATAAGAAAATAGATGATTCAATGAAATGCCATACTGGCAAAGCGATACTGATTCAGCGGCTTCAGACAGGCAAGCCTTTTATCGTGTTTACAATCATGGCATGAGAATATGTCCTACGGAAAGGAACACAGAATGAAAAGGCTCTTCGGGCGACGAGGGAAACTGCTGGTCATGGCAATGGACCACGGCATACCATACGGTGAAGTATTTGGCGACAACACTATTGAGGACCTTCTTAAGTTCTCTGCCGGACAAGTCGACGCAGTGATACTCAACAGAGGGATCGTTGAGGATTGCAGTAAAAACCTTTTGAATAAATTCGAGTTAATTTTCAAGTTGAACGGAATAACAAAATATTCAGACGACCCATACAACCTCGTCATGCTGTCGAGTGTTGAGGAAGCACTTTCGTATGATCCTGCTGCCGTCTCCTATGAATTATATCTTGGCGGAAGGCATGAGCATGAAAGACTTGGCGAACTTGGTAGGGTCATTGGAGATTGCAGGAGATTTGATATTCCGTTGATAAGCCATATCTATCCGGACGAAGAGAAGAAGGATCCTGAAATCATTTCTCACTGTATCCGTTTGGGTCAGGAAATCGGTTCGGATGTGATAAAGACGTTCTTCTACAGAGGCATGAACAAACAAATCTCAAGAATAACAAGACCTGTCATTATCGCTGGTGGACCAAAAATGGACGATCCTTCGGATGCAGTTCGCTACGTGGAGGAAGCATTGAAGGAGGGGGCCGCAGGAATTGCCATGGGTAGAAACCTGTGGGGGTGGGGCGAAGACACGCAAAGGGTTGTCGGAAAAATAGCAAAACTCGTGCACTCAGCCAAGTGAGACACGCAAACGTGTCCGCCCACCCATTGGCATCCTCACGAATTTTCATGATAGGTAATAGACAAGAGCTTAATCAACTCCGACTGTTCCCTGCCACTGCGCGGCATGCATTGGGATAGAAGCCGAAAGTGCCTTTAAACCATCTCTAGTGGTGTTCAGGCGTGTCAGTTTCTTCTCATCCGTTCTTAGCTGCGCGAAACATCAGATAAATGCACGTTCCTTGTTTTCTGTTCTTTTGGCCATTTCAATATTCGGATCCGTAACAGTGGCTATGGTTCTGGAGTCGCAATCTCCTGACACGAGCTATTCACCTCCATTGGCCACAGCTGTATCCGCATTAAGGGCAATAAGCACATTGACGGGTCTGCCTGTTCTGAGCAGTAACCACATGGTATCAACCGACTCCTCCGCAGCTAATGAATCCAGAGGAAGAGTCTTGAGCTCATGAATATATGATTTGGCGATTCTTTTTTGTTCATCTAGCCTCCTTTGCCACAGAGGATACGGCAACTCAAAAGTAGAGACTGTTGAGATGCCAAACAAATCGGTATCAGTTCCCGTTGATTCCTAGTACATGATTTTGTTAATCCTTGAAGCACTGTCTTACCAGACGTCCCGCAGATAGGCGGAGGCAGCACATTCGAAACATTCCTCCGCCGTTCCTTCGAACGAGCCGGAGGGGAGTATGGAAGGCTCATATCTGTCGATGCTCGCTCTGTAGAAGGCGAAGCGCCACCGGTTGCCCCGTATGTGGTCGAGCCTGCAGAGATGGACGGGTGTGCCGTCAATTGCCGCCTTCTGTTCATCAGTTGCCCCCTCGGGGTACCATGTGTCGATCACATATGCATCGACATATGCGCTGTTTCCCCTGAACCTCATATCTATGCGTCTCACATTCTTACGCTGCGATGCGAGACCGTTCAGTCTGCTGACGAGAGATGCCTTAACGGACTCCGTTATTGCCACATGTTCTTAATCGGTGTGACTGTAT
>JAHEAD010000027.1 GCA_019721075.1 Candidatus Sysuiplasma jiujiangense | reverse complement strand
CACGCCTGAAGGATTGAATGACAGTGATACGGGTTCTAACTGCCCTATGAAGGGATTGGGTTCTATAAGTTCAATCTGCACCGATGAAAATCCTAAAACATCTTCGAGTGTCACGAAATCAGAATTATTGATCAGTGGCAGATAGGTTGAAGGATAGATATTTGAAACTGTCCATGTGCTGTTATACAGTATCGAAACATAATCTATATTCGGGGCTATGGGTATATTGTAGATCATGTTTTCGTATGTGGAATTATAGTTGCCCGCAGAAGTTCCCGTGAACGCTGAGGTCGTCGTGGCATTCGCCTGAAAAACGTTTCCTGTGCCGATTGAAGAAATGGTGGGCATTCCAGACGTGCCAATAAGAGCTGTAAAGGCATATTGAATGGATAGAGTTCCATTATTTACCAGAAATCCTGGATATTGATCCGGTATAGTGTTTGATATTGGTAACCCTGTTATGACATTTTGCCCATTTTCTATCAGCGATGCACTGCTACCAGAATATTCAATCAGTGAATCATACCATGAACCTGTTTGCCCAATTAATGGCGATTCTGTTGGACCCGTTGCATTCTGATAATAATAGAAATTGAAATCATTTGCATCCAACAATACACCATAGAAGTTTACGTAAGTCGTCTGAGATGTGGAAATCCAAGATAGGAAATTGTTAGAACCAGTTCCTGGATTTCCTGTGCCTGTAATCAAGTCTTTGGAACCGTAAGCGAAGTTATTTGCGGATGCCCAGGGGCTCGTCAGGAATGCGTTTGCATCAGACGATGAAAAACTGATATTGTTTGCCCCGAATGTTATGGTTCCCCCAGTCTGTATCCATCCCGATGGAAGAGACGATAATCCTGCAAATGACTGCCAGTGAGGAAATATATTTTGCCCCGTCACATCATTGAGATACCCAGTCGCACTAAACAGATTCTCAAATTCCGGATAAACATTCAATTGAACGGAAGAAACGCCATAGGGCAGTTTACTCCAGAACGTGATCGCTGTCGTGTTTATGGATTGAATCCACGTGTAATAATTTGAACCGTTGCTTGCGGATATGAGGAAATTACTGCCCTGCGAGTTGATGCCGTACTGTGCATAATTCGTTATGGTGATAAGTTGCTGGTAGTATCCTGTTCCTGCGGGTGTTCCGGTGAGGGTGATGGGGTAGCTATGTGTCGTGTTGGTCGCATAGGCTACATTCACGTACGAGGAATTGACAAAGGGTACTAAGTTGCTTGAGTATTGCACCGTATATGACTGCGTTATGCCTGAGCCAGTGAGCGACCATATCAGCGATAAGGGAGAATTGAACTGGTTGACCCATGAAGCTGATCCTGACAATCCTGATGCTGCAAACGATGAAAATATCTGCTGACCTACGCCGTTTGCAATCAGCGAGACAGAGGACGGCTGCCAGTTTGAGGATGTCCAGTTGAAATAGATATTCTGGCCCTTCTTGACCGATTGCCCGTAAAGAGGATGAAATGAAGGGGATGCTGATACAGTATATGTGGTGGATGTGGAGACGGAATAAGCAGTTACTGTATTGCTGTCAAAACTTGAAGGACTGGGAACGTTAGTCAGGTCAATGGTGATCGGGAATTTTCCCAACGTTGGATATGCATGGGTTACAGATTGAGGGCCCGGCAACATGGAATAAGTATTCTGCGTTCCGTCTCCCCAGTGGACAACCACGGATTCGCCTTCATTGGCAATGGTTTCCGATGTGGTGAACTTAAGGTCAGCAGTTGCACCGGATATAAAGGATGCTGATATTGCAGTTATGGGGTTGGGAACATAGTTTATGAGCTCGTTTGTGGTAAAACTCAGTGAGAATGCGCTGTTCTGTGTAGTTCCAGGGCTTTCACTCCATGAGTTGTACAGAGTTGGCGGATTAAAGTTCTGCGTGCCTGAAATATCCGTTCCCGAGTAGTATAATACATCATAGTTAGGCTTGGTGCTTGCCTGCTGGCCTGCACTCAAGACATGCTGAACCGTATAACTGGAAAGGGTCGTATCCCATATTTTTCCATCTAAGCTATTACCATTTTCCCATGATGATGGAGGCGTAAAAGAAGCTGCAAACGTACTAGACCATTCATTGTTAGTCTGTGTAATAGTCTGGGTTATGCCTGTGGTGTTGCTGATGGTGGTGGACGCGGATTCAACTGTATTCTCAATAAATAGTTGTGCAGAAAAGGATGGGCTTGAGGGATCACCCACTGCCGATAATGTTGAGGATGTTGGCAGGGAACCGGTATAAAAACCACTTGTTGTGCTGGATGTATTTGTTCCCGCTACTGCATCTATTGCTACAGTTCCTGTCGGATTTGTCCATGAGACGGAACTGCTTACGCCACCATAATTCCATCCAACAAAATAATTTTCTGTTCCTTGCGAAGCTGATGTAGATGTTAAATAAGCAAGTGAAGAACTTGAAGGTGCGGTCATAGCAGTACCTCCTTGGTATGTTGCAGAATAACCACTTGGTACAGATGTAGAAACAACTACTTTAAGAGAAGCTGCGTAAAGTCCTGTAGAAAGAGATGGTGTAGCAAATGATGTGTGAACTTGGTCATAGTAAACTGGATAAGATGGCTTCGGATTAGTAGATGTAATAGTTCCTGAATCTGAACTTCCACCATTATATGATTGTGTATTACTGTAAGAACCTATAGTCAATGTAAGACTAATTGTCTGTCCACCATAGTACCAATCTACTGTATAATCAGGTGATGAATAACTTATATCTGTGACGCTTGCTGCAGTAGCCTGTATAGCTACAGCTACGCCTGTACCTGCCCAATAATAAATATTCCCGAAATTGTATGTCCCGCTTTCAGCAGTCCCTATCCCGAAATTCAGGGAGTAAGAATTGCCGGTGCTATTCTCCACTGCTGTGAGAGTTGTACTCGGCGAGTTCGTAGTTCCCGCATTTGTATAGCCTGCCAGTGAAGTATTTAAAAAAACCTGATTCGTGATCGGTGTGGGTGGTGCCGATGCTGAAGTGGTACCTATGGAAAAATTAACACCTGCAAGTATCGTTACGGTCATTAAGATGGTTAAAAATATTGCATATAGTTTTTTCATAGTACGGCTCCAAACAATGAGGCCATGATGCCCTGACCGATAAACGGTTCAACCGTTTCAAGGAACAAGATAAACACGATTGAAAAAACAGCTATTATAACAGATGTTGCATTGTGCGAATAATTCCACATAGCATAAGCCAGCAATACAATCCCTGACACTTCAAAAGGGAGAGCTATGCTTATTACCGTTGTATTTCCTATCGGCAATCCCACACCGTGCGAGAATAAAAGCCAGTCAAAAAAGATGCCCACAAGTTCAAGGACTAATGATATGCCCATTAAAAACATGAACCTTTCAAACTTCTGTTTCGTTTCCATTTATGCCACTTCCAATTTAATTATTGCCTTATATGCGAGTGAAGGCATTTTAATATTTTCCTCCGCCCAGGTACGTGTCTTCACCAACACGTACAACGGTTGAAACCTTTATCATATGGTTAAAGGCCGCTCTCCATTCTCTGATGGTGTAACCGGGAATTTTCAAATTAATATCGTTGATAGGGTACATTTTAAATTTGTCAGTGAATCCGTTTTTCATGAGAAAATCAACCACTTTCATGCTTATCTCTGTTATTTTATTGTCCGATACCGGGAGTTCAAAAACTATTGAATTGCAATCTTCACAGTAAAACCCTACGGGTTTGAACCCATTGCCGAGCCTTGTGTAAAAGCGTTTTGCCTTCTTTTTACAAACAGGGCAGTCGGGAGTTTCAACTCTTCCCATTATCAATGTATACATAAATAGTATAAAAATTTTGTTAATGTATACAATGATAAAATTATGTATACATAATTTTGTATACATTAGAAGATTTTATGTATACATTTAGAACGGTTTTTGTATACATTGAAAGCTATATATGTATACATTAAAGGGTAAATGTGTATACGTTGGAATGTATACATTCATTTTATGCTTCATGGTTCCCCTTCATCCCCGAATTGTGCGGGCTCATCAGGACATAAAAGACGATAATCCCTAAGACGAGGGAGACCATGAGGATTCTGAACAGAAAAGTCATGCGATCTCCACTATCCTTTTTGACGTAAGCACATGATAGACTTCATCGCAGAATGGCTTATGCTGCGTGTGGATGCGGTAATATACGGAATTCTTTACCCGCAATATTTCCACCAGTCCAAGGCCAACAAGCGACAGTTCTGTCGAATATCCCGGTTCCAGCCCCGTAAGGACTCCTCTGATGTTGCCGGGATCTGAGTACACCATGCGGGCTATCTCCGACAGGTAGAATTTGTCGGGATGCATATTGTACAAGGCGATGTAAACCTTTTTCCGCAATTCTGATCGGTTGAATGCCCGTATGAATTCGCCGTCCATCATGACGCCTCCTTTTCCACTACCCAGCATATCCTGCATACTTTCTGCCCTCTGTACGTGACCCAGACGGGGTTATGGGGTTCTGGAATCATTTCCCACTCTCCGTAAAATTTACAATCAGGAATTTCAGGCCGATATAGCCGATTTCCGCAAGGAGCAAATCCACAAGGAAGCCCATGACGCTGAATGATGGAATGGGGTTAAAGAAAGTGCTGGGTGTATTTTCAATATTCAGTAGCAGGATTCCCAGGGCTATAAGCCAGTAGGTTCTTCTGCGGATTTTAGGATATTTGAAAATCATCTACCGCCTCCGGGGTTTTGTGGGTTTTATCATTTTGGGTGTGATTACACCTTCTTTGGGTTTCAATTGCCTTCCTGGGCTTCTGATCGATTCAGGCGGGTATATCTGTTCACGTTCCCAACTTCCATCTTCAAGCCATGTCTCCCTGACATAACGGGTTATGACTTTCTCATTGCCAAGCCTGTACCCATCCACACCGTGAACCATCACTACGACATTGATTGTTTCCGGTGCGTCTTTGAGCATCCTTACAATCTCCGCCCTCTTATGCGACATGTGATTCACGGTCGAAGTCTGGTCCAGATAGATATCAAACGGGGAATACGATATTGTGTCGATGCACCCTAGAATATCCTGCGCTCCGAACCGGACTTTATGATTCGTCCATGTAACTCTTCCTTCGCTCTCCCTCAATCCGTGTATGTATTTTTCCCTGTCTTTGCCTGTTAAAGGCTTCTTTTTCAGTTCTTTCACCACACCATCTCCCTTACCTTGATTTCCTCTTTTATGAGTTCACGTTTAACGATATTATAGCGGTAATGGTGCTTATGCTTCCATTCTTCGATATGGGTTTTAGGGGCTTCATGGTCTAATCGGAAATCGATTACTATCATTTCATCCTCCGGAATATTCCCGCACCAGTGTAATGATAACCCAATTTTGAGGCCATTAAGCAGAGATCGGAAAATTCTGTGATAGAAATTTCACGGACAAGTTTGAATCCGTCCTGATGATGAATTACGGGGTAATGCCTCAAATAGTAAGCATCGGTTAAGTTCATTTCATACCTCCTATAAGTTCTTTAGCCATTTGCAGAGCTTTTTCCTGTGCTTCGCTTATTCTCCTGTCTATTGCATTGAGTTCTTCCAGCAATTCTGTCCGTCTTATTCTCAATGCCCTTAAGACATCAAATTCAAGGACTCCGGTACTGCCCTTAGCAGGAGGCTTCATGTTGCATTTGCCTTTATGTGCATCGCATGCTTTCGGGCTTTTGTATGGCTTATTGCAGTATGGGCAGGGGCAGGGTTCCAAGAGGGGGATCATATTATTTCCTCCCTCGTAGAACGAACAGGGCATTAGTTGAAGGTGAGGGGTCGGTCCTGCCTGTATTGGCATCAACCCATCTAACACGGCCAACAGGGCGAATTTCCACACCTGCCTCCAATAACATGTTAACATAAGACTGAACTGGCATTATCATTACAGAGGTTTTGCCTTTTTTCTGTTCTTCAATGGCCTTTCTAACGAATGCCGTTGGGCCATGCCCGTTGATCGAATCCTTCTTTCTAAAAGGAGGATTTACCCAGTTTACATCTCCCCAATCAATTTCTATGCCGTCCTTCTGAAACGGAAACGGACAAGGGTCGAATGTGAACTTAAACTCTTGATCTAATGGCTCGTAAATCTCAGGAGGGATTAACCAGTATCGTGAGTCAACGTGAGAATGGTGATAAACATCTGAGAAGTCGCCATGAAGAGTCTGCTGTTTAATGCGTGGGAGGGTCATATTTCCACCTCACTCGTGATTGCCTCTACCCTGTGGGTTGGATAGTTCTTCATGTGGCTCCACTTAATTTCGACTGCAAGTTCCCTGTCTTCTTCGATTGTGGATAGGATTTCAAGGGTTCCGCATCTATCGCATACAACGAATAGCCTGAGCTCGAGAAGGGTTATGTTCATTGGACGGCCTCCAGTGCTTTAACAAGGCTCCTTGTGAGCCTTTCCGGAATCATCGACCTTAGCATCTTTCTATCAGGCGATGGCGGAAGTCTCCATTTTCCGTATAGGTCTTTTCCGTCTTTCACGTCAAACAATGGAAAATCTCCCCAGAGATATCTTGAACCAACGTGTTTAACAGCTTTGCCCCAGTATCTCTGAGCTCCCCTTACGTTCTCAATGACATAATACTCCGGTTTGATTTTCTCTATGACTTCCAGGGTTCTCTTCCAGAGTGAAAGGTCAACCGGCACATTGTGCCATGGTACATCTGTATAGGTATCACAGGGTGGAGATGCCCATACGAAATTATAGTATCCGTCTGGCTCCCATGTCATTACATCCTGACCCCACAGAATATCCACAGATGTTACATCATATCCCGCTTCCTTGAATATTCTTGATACGGATTTAGAGCCTGCAAAGAGGTCGAGCATTCTGTTGTTCATTGGACGGCCTCCCATCGAAGCATCCTAATCTCATTTTTGATCCTGATGGCCAATGAAAGAGGATCCTTATTGACATCTTTTGCTGCCACCCGTATAATGTGATATCCTGCGCTCTCCATGTAACGATCACGTATTCGATCCTTCTCATTGTCGTGCCAGCGCTTACCGTCAACCTCCAAATCAACCTTGACACCATTGCCCTTAAGCACAAAATCCAGACGGTATTTCTCGTAAGTATGCGGTTCCTCACATTGAATATAGCGTCCATGTTCCCACCGTCCATCTACTAATCTCCACTTGCGAGGCGTGTCATCATCGTTGTATTCGCTGTCATCCTCGCCATCATTACACCATTCTACCCATGTGGAATAGGATGTCTCTTTTACCGAGTGCTGGTATTCGAAATCAAGCTTCATTTCTTTCGCTATCTGTTCGACATAAGGCGCGAAACGTCTTTCAGCCCAACTTTCGTATTGAGGCTCTTCTTCAGATATCAATCAAAATCAACCTCCAGCTTGTCTCCTTTGCGTTCAATCAACAACCGCGCGTCCTCCCTGGCGTCGATAATCCGGAAGAACTCTTCATCGATCACCCTCGAAACAAATTCCTCGAAGGACATCGGTATGAAATGATCACATCTCTTTCTCCCGTCGTCAACCATGTGCCTGTAGTCTTCTTCCAGCATTTCAAAAACTTCAGAACTGAGATTTACGGTGAATTTCATTTCCACATCGCCTCGATATTTTTCTTTGCCTCATCTGCATTGGCCGGTTCCAGTAGTTTTTCTATCTCTATCTGCATGTCCCTAAATTCATGTTCATTTTCCGGTTCGTCGGGCTCTGAAATGTCTATGCCCGATATTATGAGCACCCTGAAACTGTCCCTCGTACCGGAATCATTTCGGTATTTGCGGGAATCTACCTTTGCCCTTTCTGGATAACGGTCTGAGAAGGCTGACAGCGACTTGAAGGGGAACGTAGGGCCCATATCCCTCAGGAATTTTTGAAATGCCAGTGGGAATATGACATATTCAGGCGTTCCATCTCCCTTGAAACTTTTCTTGACATAGTTTTGCTCCCTGTAAACAAACACGCCTCTTTCGCCTGGGCTCGACTCATATTTTCCGTACTTTTTCTCCATGGCGTCATATTCCATCTCAGCCCAGCTGAGGAGCATGGAAAAATAATCTTCCTGGCGGTATTCTTCAAGTTCAAGTTCCACGACACTATGAGGCAATTCATATAACGGAGACAGGAAAATTTTCACTGCACTCATGCCAAGTGAAATGATATTGCGCTTGACTTCGTCTCTTGACCCCATGAATGACTCCATGATCTCGTCGAACGCCTCCTGACTCTCATCGCTGAAAAAGTCGCACGCAATATGGTAGGTTATTCCTTTCAACCTGTCAGCAAGATAGTTCCACCTTGCTTCATTGCCTCTCTTTCCGTGGACTTCCTGCGTAATGAAACGGTCTGCGATCTCCTGAGTTCCAAGCTGGAGCCAGTTTGTGCTTATGACAAACGAACGGGATATTTCCATTCTCGCAAGTTCGAGCTTTTGCGTCCCTCTTGAACCTCCTCTCACGCCGTCCACACTCGAAAGTATCAGGTCACGCATCCTGTCGAATGCCTCCTGCTTGAGGTCATTGATTATCAGTGGCAGGCCGTTGCCTTCAAGGTTCTTCAGGGATGCAAACTGCGTGACGAAGTCCTGGGATGTCCGTATGTTTTCGTCGGTTCCCCATCCTCTTGCACAGAAAAGATTTATCAGTGAAGATTTTCCGGCTTCTGGAGAGCCGACAAGGGCCAGATTGGGGAAGAACTTCCCGCGTTTCTTTATCGCACCGGCGAGCGGCGCAACAACAGCATATGCGAGTGTAATGAGAAGCGATTTGGGGTCTGACGAGACTTCTATCAGTTCAAGAAGCGCCTTCCTGACCTCATCGACATTATCATTTATCTCCAGGCCCTCATCCTTGAATTGTACTGTCTGTGAATGCCTGATCACCTTGACCTTTCCATTGACGTCGTAGCCCAGATAATCGTACAGAGTCGGAACCTCAAGGCTTTCGCGCCTGATTGAATGAGAATCACATATCTGTGTCCTCATGTTATCGCTGAGCTTCGCCAGTGCGTCCATGTGCATAGTCATACTGGATGTCAACTCCGAAATCTGGCTTGGCGCAAGAGGGTACCCAGCTTCTTTGAGGATAAGAGGCAACCTGCCAACCGGAATCCTGAATTTTTCGCCATTGAAAGCAAAGGCCATATGCGGCGCCTTGCCCTCTTCCTTTGCATGGAAATAGAAGAGCGGATCGAGGAAAGGAACGACCAGTACACATTCCACCCGTTTCTCCTCCGTTTCCCTATCCATCCTCTCTACACCCCTGAAGAGTCCTTTCATTCCATACTTGTCCTCGCAGTTGAAATGAAATCCTATATGTTCATAGGGCAACATTCTGGTTCACCTCTACGAATTTCGGAAAAACATGGTCAGGCATGGTCAGATCATGGTCACCCTCATGGTCACTTTTTAGTGCTATAATAGACCATATATTGACATGACCATGCTGACCATGCACATGTGTACGTATACTAGAAGAAAGAGAAATTTCACCTTCATGTATATATGTATCCAAAATGAGCATGGTCACATGGTCAATTTCATTTTCACTAGGGAGAGGGGAAGAAAAACGACCATGCACCTGACCATGTCTGACCATGCGAGCATGGTCAGGTCGGACAACTTCAGCGAAATTTTCAATCATTCTATCCGTGGCAATCGAATTATTTTCACTGTCGTATTTTATAAAAAATCGAACATTATTCGGATTTGTATTCTTTCGAGCGACAAAATGCTGTGCTGTACAACATTCGCAGGTGGTATCGTATTTGCTGGGAAAACCGCTAAAATATGGGTTCCCCACATAACAACAGTTATACGGCATTCGGCTAATGTCGTTCGGGAAACTACATGATTTTCCGAATTCTATTTTAGCGGTATATAAAACTTTTTCTTGTGGTTTTATATATCTCTCGGGGATATTCATGTAGGGCCCCCATACTGAGTGACACTTGACGGTTTGCGAGACCTGTTATTTTCATTCTTTATGGCCGGTCCTTTTTTTAGTTCTTCCAAAAGTCGTTTTTCCTCACCGGGGATCCACTCCTCAAGAGCATCCCGCACCTTCGCGGTCATAGGACCGGGAAGCCTCTCAAGGCGCTCAAACAATGAATCCTCTATGGGAATATTGAGGCGCTTAGTCATTAAAAACATAACTGTTACAAGCATATATATTTTTGCATCTTCTGTGCAAGTTGTGCAATAAACACAAACTTTATATTCGACCAGCATTTACTATCTTATGGTCTCGCAAACCTACGTATTGGAGGTGAATCCATGATATCGCAGAGCGAATATCTGGAATACCTCAAAGGAATTGCCAGCAAGATAAGCGACTCTGGAATCGAACAGGATTACCGGGGCGTTGCTTTGCAGTTAATGGCCCGCCCCAAATACTACATGGATCAGGAAAACCAGGGCAAAAAAGCTGAAACAAACAATGTATTGCCATTGACTGAGATCGCTAAACTTTATGGCCTCACAATACAGGGTTCAGATTTGTTAATGCCTAAAGGTGGTTTGCAGGGAGACGATTACAAAGCATGTGCAGATATGCTTAAATCACATGGGTACAAGTATGGCGGTAAAGGATCATACAAATTTGTCAAGGTGGGTCGCTGAAATGACATATTACAAAACCACGAAAAGGAGCGGCATGTCATTTCATGGGGAGACCAAGTATGCAGTGGGCAAAACCATCAGGAAAAAAAGATGTGCTGACCCAAAACTCTGCACGTCTGACGTCCTGCATGCCTCGGAGAAGGCGTTGGATGCACTCGGATACGCCGGAACCCTGGATTGCAATCTGTATATCGTGGAGGGCGATCCCGTTGTCAACGATCACAACAAATCAGGGTTTTTCAGCCTCAAAGTGATCAGAGAGATACCCGATCAGGCAAAGGATGGAATTTTCGGGTTCAAGTACCACGAAACTCTGCATCCGGTCGATCCTTCGACTATTGAAAGCAAGGTTACCGATGAGGATGTGTCTAGTCTGAAAGCTTGGGCTTCAGTCAGGGATTCAATCGGGGATTCAGTCTGGGCTTCAGTCGGGGCTTCAGTCGGGGCTTCAGTCAGGGATTCAGTCTGGGATTCAGTCTGGGCTTCAGTCAGGGATTCAGTCTGGGATTCAGTCTGGGCTTCAGTCGGGGCTTCAGTCAGGGATTCAGTCGGGGCTTCAGTCAGGGATTCAGTCTGGGCTTCAGTCAGGGCTTCAGTCAGGGATTCAGTCTGGGATTCAGTCTGGGCTTCAGTCGGGGCTTATTGTGGCTCGCTTTTCCCAGAGGTCAAAAAATGGAAATACATAGATCATGAGGATGGAAAATACCCATTCCAGCCAGCAGTAGATCTATGGAAAAGAGGCTTTATTCCCGTTAAACTTAATGGCAAATGGAAACTGTATCATCCGGTCAAGGGCAAGCCTGCAATATGTGTCTACGACGGGAAAAGTGTCCAATAATGCCCCTTTACTGCTCAATCTGTGGCAATCATGTTATCACGGAGTGGTCTAATGGACACAGATATCTGTTCCATGAAAATCGCCTTTTGGATCGAAAGCATGCTCCTGAGCTGAAAGGAGATTCCAACCCTGAACCAATAAATCTTAACCCTCTTGAAGCCCATAATAAAAGAGTAAGGGAGAGCAATTTTAAGCCTCTCTCTATTGAAAAGAGGCTCGAAAATATGCAGAAGGAACTTGATATCATTGCAGTGAGACTTGACCGCATGGAAACTATGCTTGAAGGCATCCACGGGGAAATAACGAAGGAGCCGGTGAAGCTATGAGACGCTCCGGCTTACCCAGGCTCATTGTTGCACTTGCACGCCAGCAAGGCATTGTCAAATACGACATAAAACAGCAGTCCTACATCCTGTGCAAGACGGGCGAATTAATCGCAAATAACCGCCTCACATGGTACATCAGGACCAATCACCCTGAGATCTGCGAAGTTGCGGAGGGATTGGCATGACCAAACCCTACTCAATACGCCAGACCCGCCAGCATGAAAATGACAGTATTCTGAAGCACCTGCTTGAAGTATTGCCAGCAAAGGAAGTAATGAAATGACACGAAGGTTCTGGAACTGGATAAGGGTACTATCCGGTCTCAGGCAGTCATGCGAAGTGCCAGGGTGCGATCTGAAAGTGGTTGATTATGTCCATGTCGCGGGTGTCCATGTCGTTGTATGCCAGGGACACAAGAATATCGCAGCTTCCAACGTGTTGTATTTCTACGATCTTCTGACAGCAAAACTCCCAAGGAGTGAGTGAATAAAATGGATAACAAGGAAAAAGAAATTGGAAGGCAACCAGGCGAAAGCGACGCATCCTTCGCATTGAAATTATTCAGTCTTGCGCAGGTAACGAAAGACAGGGCGATGTATATACGTCTTAAAAAGATGTTGGATGCCCACTTCGACAAATGCAAAGATGGAGTAGATGCTTCTGGAAATAACATTTTGGTTTTTCCTGATAGTTCCATAATTCAGGTTATCCAAGGAGTAGAATATGACGATGACGGAACGCCAGAGACCGTAATTAAGCTCAAGGTCATGGAAAATGAATCAGAACAAAGAGGTAGTCCGAAATGAAACTCCTCAAAGACGGAACGATAGAGCCTTGTTGTGATTGGGTCAGAAACGCAATGATCGCCCCGATCATGAAAATAGACCCTTATGATGCATCAGGAAAAATAGGCAGGCCAGTTTTAAGGATTACAAGTCTTGGCGGTTGGTTCCTGTTGCTTTATCTTAATTACTGCCCCAACTGCGGAGCCAAGACCGAAATTGAACAGGAGGACTGAGTAAATGAAAACAGCAGTTATGGAAACGGAAATTATACAGTATCTTAAAGAAGCCCTATCTGACAGCGAGGTAAAGCTTTTTGATTACCTCGATGCAACGGACTACGGAACCATATCAGACAGTGCCTTTGAAGACGAGGGGAAGGAGGTTGAATGTGATATCTGCCATTTCACTGCAGGCGAGGCAGACAGTGAAATGGATTACTCTGATGCCCTGCATGAACTCAAGGATCATCTTGCACAGAGGCATAAATGGGAAATCATCCTGAAAGAATTGAGAAAAGCCCTTCTTGATTCAGATAGTAAAAAAGATCAGGCAATATTCACGGAGGACTGAGTAAAATGAACTATGTTACAAGATGTGGATTGGTCTTTTACTCAGCGAAGAAAAGGCATAATCACATAGAAGAGTGTGAAGAATGCCAAATTAGTATGGAGGACTTTGGTTAGCAATTTTCTAAAGGCGATATCCGAATGGGGAGACTGGGAGAATTTTAGTTTAAATTTCACAAAAATATGGGAAGAAAATGGCATTTTCACCATTAGGATACTCGGATCTAAAATGCGTAGTGCCCTCACCGATCTAACGGAAGTGGAATACAAAAAATATATCAGGGTATCAAGAGCAATAGGTGCCAGTCTTGAGATCGTTCCCTGCACTAAGAATCATCTTAGTTTGGACTTCTTTTGGGTCATGAACGAGAACCCCGCACCCCGCAAGGATTAAATTATCTGTGAGGCCCCTTTTTCAAAACGCCTCTTGGAATATCCCAGTATTTATTTTTGCACTTAGGGCAGACTTCAGGTCTCTCCTTGTGCGAGTCCCATTTATAATCGCACCTCAGACAGACATGAAGAAATATTCCAGGAGCGATTTCCTGGATGGGTTGGATTGTAGATTCCATTTCCTCATTCCATCCTTTTTACGATTATTCTGAATATGTCTCGGTTGTTGTACGATTCAGCATATTCATGCCCCGATGCTCCATGTTCTGTGTACAGGGGCTTAAATATTTGTGATGTTTCTTTCCCGGCCTTGAAGGTTCCTTCGCTGTATGGATAATCTTCAAAAACTGATTTCTCGCTGTACAGCTCAACTTCTTTTCCATCGAATTTCTTAAGGTCTTTGTATTTCATTTCCTCACTCCACTGACTCATTATATTTCTTTTCTGCTAGCTGTTCTTCTGCAAGTTCCGCTTCCTCGTTGTGTCTCCTTGCATATTCATAAGCTCTCATCAAGGCATCATTATAGGGTATGTACTTTGTCTGTATGCCGTACCATTTCCCAAAGCTTATAACCTGTTTCCATCCCTCTCTAAGGGGCATTTCACTAGCTGCTCCTGCTTCATATCTTCCATTTTTCGTTCTCACTACCAGTTCAAAGGCGTACATTTCTTTTACCTCTAAAGTATAGATACATTAGAAGTATATTAATGTTTTGACTCCCCTCTAATGTCCACAAAACGACCATATTTTAAACCACAGGATTTAATAGACTTGAATACTATATCTTTTAGTATAAAGATGGATATTGGTTATATTCGTATTTCCAACAAGAGTGAAGATGTGCGAAATCAGGAATATGCTCTTGAAAAATTTGCAGGCCGCGAATTGAAATTCTTTTATGACGAACAGATCTCAGGCATAACAGATATTTCGGAACGCCAGGGATATACAAAAATGCTGGAATATATCAAAGAAAAACACCCCGAAAAGCTGTATGTCTATGAAACTTCAAGGTTGTCGAGGGATTTTTACCAGACTCTCGCCTTGATAAATATGCTTGAAAATAAATACGGCGTTATGGTTTTATCCGTGTCGCCAAAAGAGCAGATGCTTAACCAGACGGATCCTGCTATGAGAAAAATATTTCTTGCTTTCATTGCCTGGGGTCATGAGCGTTCCCGGGATGATCTGATCGCAAGGACCAGAAATTCACTTGAAGCGATCAAATCCGAAATCGAACATCAGGGATTTCATATTGTGCGGCATGGGAAAAATGCGGGAAAGAAGATCATAAGGTTGGGCAAACCCGAACGTGAAATAGACTGGAAACAAGTAGATGAATACCGTAAACAGGGCATTTCATACTCTAATATCTGTATTTTGATGAAATATAATTACAAATGGTTTCTGGGAAAGAAGAAAGCCATGAATGAAAACACGTCTTAAGGGTTGGTCTTAACCCATTATATTTTTTCATTCTGTCCGTTCTGTCAATTCTTAGCGTATAGTCATAGTGTAATTAGACCATACCTAAATTTAAAGTGCCTTAAATCGTTTGTAATCGGTTCGATAAATAAAAATAAATTGAATGTGTATATAAAGAAATTCAGGATTTCCTTAATTTTGTCAGATTGAGGCTTATCCTGTCGTGTATCTCAAGTTCAATTTTGTTATCTTTTACCTTTTTGTCATTATACCCCATTACGCACCTTTTTCATTTATTGCATTTAATTCCTTATCAGTCGCTGAAATGCGGGTTTCTGTCCCTTCACTTTCCTTGGAGTTTTCCATTCTGGTCGGCGATAGCCCGAGATTTTTTAGTGAGTTGGGGTGCATTCTTTTTTTAGCTTTAGGCTTCTCTGTCTCTGCCGCTTTGATCCTCTCTGCTTCAGCTTCAACCCATTCCGCTGTGATTTCCTGCCAGTGAATTGCATCGCCAGGGTACACATCAAAAGGTTTCTTATGCTTGCTGCACATTTTCGTGGTCCGTTTCGGCGAATTGTATGTGTCCATTTCCCCGCAATACGGGCATACTGACACCCCGACCCATTCTTTTTTTCTGGACCGCTGAAACTGCCCGTAATCAA
>JAHEAD010000026.1 GCA_019721075.1 Candidatus Sysuiplasma jiujiangense | reverse complement strand
TTGCAGTAGACAGGCATGCGAAACTGTATCCTCTCGATGACCCCGCTGGGTTTTCAAGGGTAATAAAAGAAGGCGTTGAACCAAAAGGCTTCTGCCCGTACTATTCAGTAAGAAATTCCCTTTCAGATGCCAGAATCGTCCTTGGAACGTACAATTATGCGCTTAACCCATCAATAAGGAAAAACGTGTTCGAGACACCCATGGAAGAGGAAATAAGACAGGAAAATGACCACGAAGCTATCAGCGTGAGTCGAAATGATGACTCAGAGCCCTTGAACGACCAATCATCTTTGAACGTCTTTGATCTATTTGACCTGGTGATATTCGACGAGGCTCACAATCTCGACTCAACGGTGGAGAATTTCGGGAGAAAGCTTTCCGTCAGCACTTTAAGACATGCGTTTCGGGAATTATTCGGCGATACGATTGCCCTTAAGATGGAGGAAATCAGGGCATACGCGTTAAAGCATCAAGGTGCAGAGGCCATGGTAAATATCGCGGAAATTCTCTTGGAGCTTTTAAAATCTCTTGAGGACTTTAAGATAAACAAGAATGATCATCTTAAGAGATATGCAATACCGGATCACATACGGGAATTGTTTATCACATCCAGAGTGAGTTTTTCAAAGTTGGCCGAAGGGATAGATGAAGAGAGTGGAAGATATATTAACCGGAGCCTTCATGCCGTATTTTCGTTTCTTACCGAGGCGTTTTCGCTGTCCAGTTCAGAATCCGGCATTTATTGCGAAGAATACGAGTCAAAGAAACCCGAAAACAGGGATCTGAAGCTCAGGAGGCTCAGGATAATGAATTTCAACCATTCTCAATACTTCGCATTCCTCGGAGGAAACTGTACCCTTTTCATGTCGGGAACGTTGCCATCAAAGGATGCCATAGAGTTGATGTGGGGAATGCCGGAAACTGTATACCTGACGCCCGAAAACGCCATAAAAATACAAAGAGGGAGCAGAAATTTCTTCAAAAATAGGGGGCTAACAACCCTAGGAGCGTCGAAACTCCCTGAAGAAGACTGGATGGCGCTAATTAAGAATTATGTACTGAAAGTGAGGGAAATATTCAGTAAGAGCGAGAAAAGCGTTCTTGTTGCATTCCCAAATGGAAATATGGCATCCTCCGCCGCAAATCTCTTAAAAGACTTCCCGGAGATAGGAGATAAATGTGTTCTTCCTTCTGGCCCACACAAGGCAGCTGGCGTAAGAAGGGAGATGCTTGATGGGAAGAGAGTGGTTCTTACCGCCTACAATAGCTCTCTCCTTGAGGGAGTCGAGTTTATGGCTCCAAATAAAGATAACCTGTTGAGTGACGTCATACTTGCGGGGGTTCCCGTCCCTCCACCTGATGATTACCGCAAGGATATGTCTGACTTTATCTTCAAAAATGTTCAGAAAAAAGGAGGAGCAAAAAAGGAAGACCTGCTTTACAACGAACCCGCCCTGATATCAGTAAAACAGGCAGTGGGAAGGGCGAATAGAAGCGCCAAGGATTCAGTAAATATCTGGCTACTGGATGACCGTTTTCTAAGGCCCTACTGGAAAAATAATCTTTGGGATCGAAATTAGCCTATTTTTATCGTAAGATTCTCGCCGTTAGTTGATTTTAGAGTAAGGAATATATAAACTTCCTAGCATTCAATAATTGCAAAGCTTTTCGGAGGAGCGGAAGCCATAGACCTCCGAAAAGCAAGTGGCTTCCCCTCTCTCCGGAGCGGAGGAAGCGGAAATGGCTAAGAAAAATAAAGGTTCAGGCGCCGGTAATCCGGCAAAGGGTTCTGGAAAGACGAAGAGGAATATCCCAACGCACGTTGGGAAGTGGCACATAGGGGAGCTTGTTATTGGGCTTTTGGCGACAATGCTGCTGTTTGTTGGCCTCCTGGCGAAGCCGACATACACCATACTGAATCATGTGGTGGTTTTCAATGACGGCATCATTGCGCCTGCGATTATATTCGGGGCGGTTGTGTGGGCTATCATCGAAACACTGACGCCCCCTGGTAAAGGCATCATAGACCTTGTGTGGCGTGCTTTTGCTGGTTTCGTCGTGGGTGGGTTCATAGGCGGTTTCCTGGGCTATGAGTTCGGGTTTGCCCAGTACATCATTGTGCCTGCATATGCAGGCAATTCCGCTGCAATCCTTTACCTGGTATCCATCCTGGTATTCGGCCTTGTGGTCATATGGGATGCCGCATGGTCCGACAGGAAGGGATACATGGGGCAGAAGGCCAAGAACACCAGGGTGCTGAATTTCAAGGAATCGGGATCGGGGAAGGCTGCAAGGAAGTTCATAGGCCTGTTCATTGCCCTCATCTCGGTATTCCTGATGATTTTTCTCTCTGCTGGAATAGGGCATGCCCTGGTCGCAGGCAGCGATAATTCTCCGGTTCTGCAGTCCGAGGCCATCACATCATATGTTTACGGGTCGTCAGGTGCGATACCCTTCGGCCAGGTCAACGGAACAGCCACCTTTGACTTTCCGTCCAGCACCGTGAACAATGTGACCACATACCAGGGGGAGGTGTGGATCAGGACCAATCTCACAGTGGCGGAAATGAACAACTTCGCCGTGTCCAAGCTCGTGATCGATTCCACTGATGTCCATGCCGCCAATGTCTCCCTGGGTACAGGCTACAACGTGTCAAGTTTCGAGCCATTTGCGTACCAGAGCCTGAAGAACCTCACGTCAGCCTCATTCCCCATAGCATCATCCTCGCTGACGGGAAACCAGTCCGCAAACATCATGGTGCTGGTGCAGAGCAACGTCACCAGCATATCGATCAGCTTCCATGCATACGGGAACAACGGCCTTACCACAATCTTTGGATCATATTCAGCAGAGCAGACGGGATACCTGATCGGCACCATATTCACCTTTGTTTCGGCCATACTGGTGGCTCCATGGTATGACCTGGGTGTATTCGACAGGAAGAACCAGGCTGCGAAGGGAGGGAAGTGAGATGTTGAACCGGCTCATTTTCCATGTGAAGAAAATCAAGAGGGCGAGGATGAAAATCTCCATGATCTCACTGACCTTCATCCCCATGGCCACAAGCTCCCTGGGCACGACCATATTCAACAGCATATGGGGACTGCTTATGGGTTTCCTGCAGACCATCATGAATGGTCTTGGGACAATGTTCGGAGGCATATTCTCCGGCTTCACACAGTCCATTGACATCATGTTCCAGGGGTTCGGCTTCAGCCTGTCAGGATACGGCGTTTATGGCCCCATGATGTTCGTCTTCGGCATCGGCATTGCACTGCTGCTCGGTTTCCTTATATTCGCGGTCATCGGCCCGCTTAAGGATCTCGTGGGCATGGAAGACGATCTCTGAGGTAATCATGGATGTCTCTGGGTTCAGCGATAATGTCATCGCCCTTATGGGTGTTCCTGCAGGTCATATACAGGTTCTTCCAGAATCTTCTACTGGACCTGGAGGACACCCTCATACTGCCCCTGTTTCAAGCACTCACCCAGGACTTTGTCCAGGTGTTTCAGGCGTGGCAGGGGAATTATGGCATCCTGATGCCCATGATGCTGACAGCGTCCGCAGGATTCACATTTGTTGGCCTGTACCTGCTCTTCTCGTTCGTTGTCCCGGTGAAGGACATGGTGGGTGAATAATGTCATACTATGGCGTAAGCCCTCCGTCACTGATTTCCTGGCTGAACCCCCTCGATGCCATAAACAACGTGATCCAGATCATTCTCTATTTCTTCGCCATGGCATTGTATTACCTTGCTGAACTAGTCAACCTGCTGTTTTCCGTCATTGAGGGTATAGTATCCGGCATTGTGGGCATGTTTGTCCAGGCAGTAACGGGCCTTGGTATCCTGTCCCTGCCAGTATTCGTCATACTGCTCTTTTCGTTCTTCTCCTTCGCACTGATCTTCATGATGGTCCTGCATGACATTCCGGTAGTGGGGGCGGTGGCGTGAAATCCATTATTGTGCGTTCCCTGAAAGGAAAGAAGAGATACGTCATTCCCATCGCGGTGATATTCGCATCCCTGATGTTGCTCGTAGTTCTTGCTCCTGCGGAGCAGCAGATTGCATCCTATAACCCATTTAGCCGGCCAGGAGGCGGTGGAGGTGGTTCTGATTATTATGCCTACCTGAGTGTTTCCGAAAGTGGTCTTTCATCTGAGATATCAAGCTGGTCAGCTTCGTCAACTTATGGAGAAAACACCATCGCCCCAGCACCAGGCAGCTCTGGAACAATCACGGTAGTGGACACTACTTCCGCATTCACCGTCACCCTTTCATGGGGCGGCGTTCCGGGCTACTCAACGCCCGGAAGTGTGACCGTAGCAGTAACCGGCAAGACATCCGGTTACAACACATATGACGAGACTGGAACCTATTCGGGCAGCCCTGCTGGCCCCACTCTTTCTTCGGTGTCAGCCTCACCCAATCCGGTGGATGCAGGGCAGACCACCACATTTTCCGCCAGCGGTGTTTCATCGAATGACGTCAACGGCGGCACTTACCACTGGTCCGGACTGGTTTCAAGCAGTTCCTCAAACCCTACTTACTCCGGTGGGTCGGGTGGAACGGAATACCTGTACTATTCAACGGATGCCGGATCAACGTCGACAGTTTCCACGACGCTGACAGTGAACTCAGACCCGACAATATCCGCTTCGGCAAATGTCCAGACCGTTGATGCGGGGCAGAGCATTTCATTCTCATCCTCGCCTTCCGGAGGAACAACACCGTACAGCTACACATGGTACGAGGAACCGTCCGGCGGGTCCTATTCATCATTTTCCACCTCTCAGAACCCGTCCTATTCCTTCCCTTCTGCCGGCACTTATTATGTTTATGTCCATCTCTCTGACAGCGCCGGATACGGGGTCAATTCCAACACCCTCACCATAACTGTGAACTCCGACCCCTCAGTAAGCGCCTCGACCAGCCTGAACCCGGCGGATGCCAGCCAGCAGATCACATTCAGTTCCTCAGTATCAGGCGGTTCCGGGGGAGGATCGTACACATGGTATTCCGGATCAACGTCGGACCAGATCGGCACGGGATCGTCATACAGTACCTCATTATCTGCCGGCACGTATTCCATCTTCGTTGTCTATGTGGATAACAGCGGCTATTCTGTCATGTCGAATACTATCACCGAGACGGTGAACTCCGATCCCTCTGTCTCAATTTCGAGTTCACAGAACCCCACTGATGTTGGAAAAAGCATAACCCTTACGGCATCGCCATCAGGAGGCTCCGGATCATATTCATACCAGTGGTACGCCAACAGTAATGCAATTAGCGGTGCAACCTCGTCCACATATTCACCCGGGGATTATTCTTCCTCGGGAACCTATAGTTATTACGTTTCCTTGACAGATGGAGCCGGATACACTGTCAACTCAAATACAATAGATGAAACGGTGAACTCCGACCCAACGGTTTCAGCATCTGCAAGCACAACAACGGCTGACGTGGGATACTCAATCACATTCTCAGCCTCGCCTTCCGGAGGGACTTCCCCGTATACCTATTCATGGACAATTGGAGGCACGCAGGTATCCACTTCCCAGGACTTCTCCTATTCCTTCTCCTCCGCCGGATCGTACACCGTCACGGTTACGGTGACGGATAGCCTCGGCGAAACTTATTCCGCCTCTGTATCGGTTACGATCAACAACAACCCCTCAGTGTCGGTGTCAAGCAGCCAGAACCCTACCGACGTTAGCAACTCAGTGACGTTCACGGCTTCCGAGAGCGGAGGCACTGGCACAATATCGTACGCATGGACTGTTAACGGGGCGTCAGAGGGCTCAGGTTCAACTCTGAGCTATTCTTTCAGTTCTTCCGGGTCATATACAATTGAAGTCACTGTAACGGATGGTGACGGACATACAGCAAGTGCTTCCCTCACCGAAACCGTTTATTCGGACCCTTCAGTGAGCATAGCAAGTTCCCAGAATCCAGCCGACGTGGGCAACTCAGTGACGTTCACTGCATCCCCATCCGGTGGATCAGGTTCGTATTCGTACCAGTGGTACCTCAACTCGAATGCCGTATCCGGAGCCACTGCATCCACCTACTCCACCTCTTTCAGCTCGTCCGGAACTGACTCTATATATGTCACAATCAAGGATGGCGTGGGCAATTCAGCCACTTCCTCAACGCTGGATGAAACCGTGAACGCCGATCCCTCTGTCTCAATTTCGAGTTCACAGAACCCAACCGATGTCGGGAACAGCGTAACATTCACCGCATCAGGGTCCGGGGGATCCGGATCATATACGTACCAGTGGTACCTGAACGGGGCAGCGGTAAGCGGTGCAACGTCATCGACTTACACCACCTCCTTCGGTTCGTCCGGAACTGACGCCATTTACGTTATCCTGACGGACGGCATCGGAAACACCGCAACGTCATCGACGCTGACGGAAACAGTCAATGCAGACCCGACAGTGAGCATAAGCAGTTCACAGAATCCCACCGATGTTGGCAATTCCGTTACATTCACCGCATCAGCCGCGCAGGGCACAGGCTCCTTCTCCTATACGTGGTATGTCAACAGTGCGACCCAGTCATCCACCTCCCAGAGCCTGGACTACACCTTCTCCTCACCGGGAACATACTATGTCAATGTCACCGTAAAGGACAGCCTTGGCGACGCATCCTCCTACTCTTTCACTGAGACGGTGAACTCCGATCCCTCCGTGACCATCTCATCATCTCCCGCACCAACGGACGCCGGCGTGCCTGTCTCCTTCTCATCATCCCCAACCGGCGGAACCACACCGTATAACTACACATGGGAGATCAATTCGGTGGTGGTGTCCTACGCATCCTCCTTCCAGTACACCTTCACCTCCGCAGGTTCATATTCTGTGCTCCTGACTGTGCGGGACGCCAACGGTAATACTGCATCCGCATCCCTGACCCAAACAGTCAATGCGGATCCGGCAGCAACAATTTCCTCTGAATACGCTACGGTTGATCAGGGCGTGAACGACACTTTCACGGCCAACGTGAACGGGGGGACGTACCCCTTCAACTACACATGGTATGACGGGCCTACCGTGGTGAACTACTCGCAGAGCTTCCACATGGCATTCCCCGATACCGGCACACAGGCAATCAAGCTGGTGGTGAAAGACAGCTTGGGAGAATCTTACACAACATCGGTTAGCATCAGTGTCATCCAGAAACCGTCTATATCCATCAACGGGCCGGATAAAACGGATGTATCCACCCTGGCCACCTTCACGGGCAATGCGACCTATGGCACCGAACCGTACAATTTCTACTGGTTCGTCAACGGCGTGAACGTTACGCCCTCCTCATCAGGATTGTACCTGAGCTATTCTTTTACCTCACCGGGAACTTACAATGTGTCGATCAAGGCGGTCGATTCGCAGGATGCGTCCGCCACGTCATACCTCCTTGTGACGGTGTCAAGCAGGCCCACTTTATCTATCTCATCATCCGTATCATCTGGAGACCCTGGGCTTGTCGGTTCATTTTCAGCCACGGCCTCCGGCGGTTCCTCTCCGTACACCTACTCCTGGACCATAGGAGGGTCTGAAGTGGGGTCGCAGCCGAACCTGACATACACCTTCAACTCCGAAGGCACCATGGAGATTGAGGTCAGGATTACGGATTTCGCTGGCAACAGCGTCACAGCCTATACCAATGTGACCATAAACCCGCCGCCGGAGGTGTCAATGTCTGCCTCCCATTCCGCCATTGACGTGAACGTCAAGGACTTGTTCAGCGCGACAGGTAGTTATGGTACACTTCCTTACAACTACACGTGGGAGATTAACGGTCAAACCGCAGGATATGGCAGCTCCCTTTCATATGCGTTCACTACTGCAGGCTCGTATTCTGTCAAGGTCATACTGAGGGACGCTGACGGCAGCACAACCTCTTCTCCCGCTACCATCACGGTTTTCGGGCTTCCCGTCCCAAGCATACTGGCTAACAGGACCATTGTGGACCAGGGCATGTCCGTTTCCTTCCTCTCGGGAGTTTCCGGCGGAACCATGCCGTATAACTACACATGGGAACTTTCCGGATCGGTAATAGGCTATGGTTCGATCATATCCCACACGTTTGTATCAGC
The DNA here is from genome assembly GCA_019721075.1 of Candidatus Sysuiplasma jiujiangense. Classification (NCBI taxonomy): domain Archaea; kingdom Methanobacteriati; phylum Thermoplasmatota; class Thermoplasmata; order Candidatus Sysuiplasmatales; family Candidatus Sysuiplasmataceae; genus Candidatus Sysuiplasma; species Candidatus Sysuiplasma jiujiangense. The sequence goes on along the minus strand of JAHEAD010000026.1, from coordinate 7,721 downwards.
CGGCTCATACACCGTTACACTGGTCGTCAGCGACTCTTTCGGCAACACCGGCAGTGCATCCCTGAGCATCACTGTGAACACACCCATGACCGCTTCAATCTCGCCGCTGCATTCCAGGATCGACTCCGGGCAGTCGGACACGTTCACTTCCGGCGTAGCCGGCGGAACTCCGGTATACTACTATCTCTGGGAAATAAACGGCAATGCCGCATCGTCGCAGGAGAACTTCACGTATTCCTTCCAGCCGGGAGACTACAACATCACCCTGATAGTCACCGATGCCCTCGGTGAGAGAGCAACGGCGGTCGTGAGCATTACGGTGGAACCGGGACTGTCTGCGACTCTCAGCAGGCAATACGCCACAGTGGACACCAACATCACAGATACGCTGTCCCTGACTGCAGCCAACGGGACGGGTCCGTATACTTACGTGATCATGATCAACGGGGCGGTCGTCTCTTCCTCAGACTCGTATGCGCAGTACTTTACCATTCCAGGCACGTATGACATCACTGCATACGTGAACGATTCAATGGCTGAGAGTATTGAACTCTCTTCCACCATAGTGGTAAGAGCAAACCCAACGGTGACCATAGTTACCCCGACAAACAAGACTGACGCGAATGTGCCCATTTCATTCAGGGGTATACTATCCGGCGGAACTGGCCCTTACGGTTATTCATGGCTCATAGCCGGGCATACTTACACCAATGCTACACTGGTTTACTCCTTCTCATCATCCGGAGCATATAGCATACAGCTCACCGTGACCGATGCATTCGGAAGGGAAGCCATTGCCAGCGTCAACGAGACCGTATATGCTGACCCGCATGCAAGCTTTGTCGCGCCAACCTATATTCGGGCATCCATCGAGGAACCCCTGTCGCTGAACATATCCGGCGGAATTGCCCCATATGCAATACAGTGGTATTTCCCCAGCGGCGAACAGATCAGCGGGAACAACGTCACGCATGCATTCTCGTCGTCCGGACCGGATACCATTGAAACGCAGGTGACGGATTCATCCGGCTACACCGATACGCAGAACTTCACTGTCGATGTGCATCTCTTCGTTGCCATTGCTGCCAACACCACTTCCGGGCTGGGGCCTCTTGCCGTGCAATTCTCATCATCCGTCCTTGGAGGATCAGACTATGCCTACAACTGGTCTTTTGGAAACGGCCAGCACTCATTGCAGCAGAATCCGGCATACAGCTTCCAGCCGGGAAATTACTCGGTCACTTTCAAAGTTACAAGCGCAAACGGGGCGACTGGTGAGGAGAACATCACCATAACGAGTCTCCCGCCACCGGTGTCATTTGAGTATTCGTCTGGCCTGAATATCACTCAGACATTCCATTTCACGGCGATTCCAAACTGGGATGCTAAAGGCCCTTACAATATGTCATGGTCATTCCCCAACGGCCAGACTGTTACTGGGATGAATATCTCCTACAAATTCCCAGTGTATAATGAGATCAACACGGTGATTGCGACCTTGAACTACGGTTCTGGAAAGTCATGGACCCAATATCTGACAGTGAGGATGGTACCCGCAATACCATCAGTTTCCTTCAGCCCCCCATCCATCATACCCGTAGACACAATGCTATCCCTGAATGCCACTGCAAAAGCACCGGACAGTAACTCATTCACCTATGCATGGGACATCAATGGAACCTCGGATTCGGGTCAATCAGTACTGTATTATTTCCAGAATCCTGGCAATTACTCGGTAAGAGTCACGGTTACAGACAGCCTTGGTGCAGCAGCATCTGTCACTCGTAATATCCAGGTTCTGCCGCAGGAGACAAACAGCAGCATCGTGCTGTCATACACGAAATCGGCTGCAGGACCGATGACGTACTACACAATCAAGGTTCAGAGCCTCCATGGCATAACGGCAGTTGAGGCATTCCTTGGTACAACCATGATCTCGCCTGTCGAGATCAATTCATCATACACACCGCAGGGCGGCGAGGTGGCATACTTCAACCTCACCATGGATCAGGGCAATTACAATTCCGGTACGTACGGCATAAGGGTGGTGGCATTCAACAACGATTCCGCCTCAAACAGCATCACCATGCCATTCACCGTATCATCGATCCTGTCGCAGAATCCCATATCGCTCGGCACGGTGATATCATTCTTCGGGGGGCTGCCTAACTTTTTGATCATCATACTGACGCTCTCGGGAATAGGGATTGCGGCGATGCAGCTGAGGAAGCCGCCAATAGACGTTGTCGCCACCAGCGGCGGCAAGACGCACACATACCAGCTGGACACAAAGAAGTAGGTGAAAGAATGGCAACAAAGTTTAGGACAATAGAGAGAAAGGGAAAGAAGCGCGTGGTGCCAATGGGCACCAGAAAGACGGCGATTGTGAGACTGTTGACCCCAAGGGAGATAGAGGACCTGACGGGTGTAGGAGTAAAGCATCCCGGTTCCCTGACTGGACTGGGATATCACATCTCCGCGCCCGTTCAACAGAAGCATGCGGCTCTTAACAGGGCAGTGCAGAAGTACGGCATGAAGGAAGTCCTGAGGAAACTGGGTGAACTGTACCGGCTTGATTACAACAGGCCGCAGATGAAGGCGAAGATCGTGCAGGATATCAGATACGTGTCTGGAGGGAAGAGAAGTGACTAACGGATGGATAACAAGGAAATACAGGGGGAAGAGTCAGGCAGTGCCAGTCAATAACAGAAAATTCTCTGGAATCACCAAGAGGGTCTCACAGGCTGACCTGAAGAAGATCCACATCCACGGGCTATCAATGGCAGGTTATGCTGTGGACCTGGCGGACGATCTGAGGAAAAAAGCACTCACCAGGGCGGTGGAGAAATACGGGAAATCGGACACACTGACCGAACTCTCGGTCCTCAGGACAAAGTACCAGGGAAACGAGAGAATGGAGCGCGTCATCGATTCTGACATTGCCTATATTGCCAGGGGCAGATTCGAGGAGGCCTGATCATGCCGGAGTTCAGGACAGTGACCAGGAATGGCAGGAAGCGGGTGATACCGGTTACAAAGAGGAAGCTGGCGCCGGAGAGGAAAGCCTCTGCCCGGGACCTGATGAGATGGCCTCCGGAGAAAATCTCAAGGATTGCAAGATTGGAGGGGTTTGTGAACAGCAGCGATGAGCCCTTCGAATTCTCAGGGTCTCCCAGGGAATTCAGCATCAATGGAATGAGGCTCTCAGGCATAGACCGGATTTACCTCGGGGAGGAATCAGTATCATTTTACAGTTCGGGAAAGGAGTCGGCCACGGTGTTTTATTTCGATATTGGAAGTTTCAACACAGGCGGAAAGGCAAGAATTGGAGGAAGAAAGAAATGACGGAATTCAGGACAAGGGGAAAGGGAAAGGAGAGGAAAGTATATCCGGTGAAGAAGAGGCAGGCGTTTGGGGTATCGCGGGACCTGGCATACGATGAAGTGCAGGCACTGAGGAAGCAGGGCAAGAGGGCAAGGCTGATTGAAACAAACACCCGCCTTGATCTTTATGCACCGTACGAATCTATTCTTCCAGAGGCTGCAGCATCATCAGCTTCCGCCACGCAGGAACCATCGCATCCTGTAACTGGGGAATCTGAGGCTAAACATGATATTGTCGATCACACTCCGCACATCGGCACCATCAGCCGAGAAAAGGATCAAGCGTTAAAGCTCATAGGCCTCCTGACAGAGAATGGAAAACTCCAGATGACAAATGAGCAGCTGAGGGATTTTTTCATCGATGCCAAGATATCCGTCAACAATGGAGAGATGAGGTATATCGGCGTTGACCCTTCACACGTGATGATGGTCGAGGAAACTCTGCCCACGTCTCTGCCCAACGACTTCTACCACATAGAACAGGGTGAGGATAAGAGGTTCACGCTTGAGTCCGGAATAGACCCAGCAGCTGCAAGATTCAACATGCCAAAATTGGACTTTGAGACCAATTCATGGAAGGCGCAGATTGATGGCGGTAACCTGGTGAGCCTAATGGCTTTCCTCAGGAAGCCAGCCAAGGATGATCCGTTCAGTAAAACTGTAACTTTCCAGATGAAGGGCAACAGGGTCCTGGTCACAGGATTTAACGAGAAGGAAGCGGGAAGGGAAAGGCAACTCAAGGACTCTCATTCACCTGACAAGAACACAGTAACAGTTCTGGAATTCACTGCACAGCCCTCAAAGAGCACCAGCAGCGTAAATGACGATACGTGGCATACAGCGAACTTCGATCGGGAAATGCTCGGGAACATGATCAAGACCATGATGGCAAGGAGAACGGTGAAGACTGACAACGGCATGGCGATAAGCCTGGACCTCAAGGCTGACTATCCTCTCAGCGCCATGATCAGGAGACTCGGACCTAATAATGAGCGAATAGAGACACGCGGCCTTATAGCCCCAAGGATGGAGTGAGAGCATTGGGTAAGATAACCGATGCCGCCATTGCCATCATTGTCCTTGTCATTGGGCTGTGGATACTGACGAGGCTCGGCCTTACGCTGCCCGCCATAGAGAAGATGTTCCACCAGTTCTTCTTCCCCTCTTCCGGATCCGGCACGAATGTAACCTCCGGCCTGATACTCGCCATGGCTGCCTCCGCGTCAAGGCTGAGGGAGAAGAAAAAAAGGATCCTGGAATACATCAGGCGGAAAATATTCCTGGATCATAACCATATCCTGCCTAAATCTCCGAATAGAGGGGGCGGAAGGTCCTGAAGGGCATAATCCTACCCTCCATAATGTTCATAGCCCTTATCGGGCTTGTATTCGCTCCGGTTGTGGATGCATCGCCGCCTTCAGGTCACGTGATCATCTATTCGACCTACGGTTCCGGAAATGAAGACCTTTACGTTCCAGTCAATTCGACCGGCATAACCGTATACCCGGACTGGCACGTGTACCTGTACGGTTCCGGATCTTTCACGTTCCAGGTCAATGGCACAGCGGTGGAGTCCGGTGTTTCACTGGGTGTTTTCAATTTCACATACGTGTGGAACCTGCCCGGCGGTTCTACTGCCAGTGCCGTGCTGGTCTTCCAGGGCGTATCCTATTCCTTTGCTGACATAATCACGGGTCCGCTGTCCAACCAGGCCATAGAATCCGTATCGGTATCAAGCTCATACCCGGGGCAGGACCAGTTCTTGACAGTGGCACCAGGCACATCAGGGGCACTGATGTACCCCGACTGGTCAGTTACCATGCAGAGCACGCAGAATGTCTCATATTCCATATACCTGAACGGCCAGGAGCTAATGTCAGGACACGTTTACGGTTCCAGGACCGTGGATTTCAACATATCCGGATCATCTGCCACCGTTACCATTGGTCTCGGAAACGGGATATTCAAGTTCCCTAATGAGCTCGTGGCAACAATACCCATCCAGAAATACTATGGCCCGCAGCCGCCTTCACTGCAGTACACTCTTTCGCAGTACGAGTACGGCATAGCCAGGGCTTTTGTGGCGTCGTTCTTCGCCATCATGATCGCACTGTTCACGGCCCGCAAATACCTGCTTGAGAAGGAGAGGAGGGAGGTGATCCGCATATGAAGGATGCAATGGGCAGGGGCTTCTGGCAGAGAAGGCGCGAGAATGCCTTCGAGAAATCCGGGGCGGATGCAGACAGGAGGCGCGAGGACCTGAAGAAGGCCATGCGATCAAGATCCGGAGAGAACATCGGTAGGCTCCAGAAGTTCGTGTCCTTCAGGTCGCTCATCAGGACGATGCTTCCGCAGCTCATCATAGGCATCATTCTTGCGTACGTGGAATATGACCTTGTGGGACTCACGTATACCCTGATTTCCGTGCTTGTCTACGTTCCCATGATATACTTCTATTCCCGCACCCTGCGCACCAGGAACGGCGTGTTCATCATGGTGCCAACTTCCGATTTCATGGACTGGGACCGGCTATTCATCAGCGACGAGATCTGGTCGCTGGTGGAGAAGGAAACGGGGCTTACGCTGGAATCCGGCAGGATAAACGGCCGGATAACGTACTGGTGCATAGAGGTCAGGTACCTGGACGGCACCAGCATTCCATGGTTCGTGAACATCGCATGGGCTCACTACAACAGGGCAAAGTATGCCATGTTCCAGTCCGTGCTGGATGACCTGACAAGGATGCTCAAGGACACGCTCCTTGAGGTGGCCAAGCTAAGGAAGATGGGGAAGGTTGAGAGCATTGTGGAGGCCACAAGGCAGAACGAGGAGAGCATAGACGCCATAACCTCGGCGCACAGGGACAGCATAATGGCTGTGCTGAGGAAGCAGAACGTGAGGCAGGAGGAGGCGGATGCATACGAAAAGGAGGTGCAGGACTTGCTTGGCAATCCGGAATACATCAGGGCGCTGATCAGGAAGAAGGAGGATGAGAAGCCACGTCCAGAAACGTCATAAGGGACTGGAACACGGAGAACGTGTTCAGGGACCTGTTCTTCTCCAACCCGAAAATGAAGGATAATGAATGGGTCAGGCACATGTACCGGTCGTTTGCAGAGATGGAGGACGAGGGTGAAAGATCGCCGCCGCTCTCGGAGATCTTCGACGAGTCCTCGCACCCGATGAACGGGAGCAGTGAGTTCACCAGGCTGAGCCTCATCGACCTTCCGGAAACGCTTGACTTCAGGATAGGGAGGAAGAATGGCAGATAACGAGACGCCAGAGGGCATGAGGCTACTCTACGACCTGCTGGTCAAGGCGTCGGAATACCCTGGGGAAACGCCTCACAATCCGAGGAACCTGTACAGCTGGGGAGAGAAACTGAAGGCACTGCACCACCTACTATCAGGGTACCATGACCAGGAATATGAGGCCGAGTACAGGGCTGCCATGAAGAGGATCAGGGACGTGTCCAGGGACTACCCGTCCGCAAGGTACGTGTCAGAGGGCTATGATGCCCTGTTCCAGTGGCTCGGATCCATCTCCCGGCTTTACTCCAGGCTAGGGCTGATGATCCCTCAGAATCTCACGTATACTGAAGGAGGAGATGAAGGAATATGACAGAGAATGTAAGTGAGGATGACACCACAAAGAACAGCGTTTGGCTTCTGCAGTGGATAAGGCACAGGATCAGGAAAAACAGGAACCTGATCGCCTTATTCATTGGCGACACAGGGTCGGGGAAGTCGCTGGCTTCCATAAGGCTTGCAGAAAGGGTTGATCCTACCTTCAGCGTGGACAGGATCGTGTTCACGGTCAAGGAGTTCATAGCTTTGGTGAATGCCGGACTTCCGCCAGGATCAGTGATAGTTTTCGACGATGCCGGCCTTGGCATAAATGCGAGGCTCTGGCAGGAAATGAGTGCCAAGGTGTTCGGCATGCTTACGCAGGGGTTCAGGTACAAGCAGATACTGACGTTCATCACGGTGCCTGATGAGATTTTTATCGAGAGGCAGTCCAGGAGGCTGGTGCACATAAGGTTCGAATCAACCGACGTTCAGGGGTTGATGAAGATGAAGCTCCTGTCCAGGAACACCTTCGATCCTGAGCATCCTCTTGCCAAATTCCCGAGGATCCACAGAGGCATATCAAAGATAGTGGTGAAGATGGTGAAGTTCCAGCTGCCCTCAAAGGAACTCTGGGAGAAATACGAGGCAAAGAAGAAGGAGTACATGGAATCGAGGTTCAGGGAGTTCCAGGAGCAACTGGAACTGCTGAACGGGGACAGGTTGCTGATAAAGAATGGAATGCCTGCCGTATCGGTCCAGTGTGACGAGT
>JAHEAD010000025.1 GCA_019721075.1 Candidatus Sysuiplasma jiujiangense | reverse complement strand
AGATGTGCAACTCGAGGATTGATCGCGACCTCAACGCCGCGATCAATCTGTCAGGGCTCGCCGCCAGTTCGGCGGAGAGTTTAAACGCCTGTTTGAGGCTGGAGGTTGCAGAACTCCTTGCTCAGTGTCCCCCTGTGATTCAGGAAATGAACACCATATCCTTAGGGATGAGCGGGTAAGTTTCAAGGAGCGGATGAAAGTGTTGCATTTTCAGGTGAAGTCACTATTCAAAAGAAATTCGAGATTCAAATTCGGATTATCGAATATATGGTTCATACTAAGGAGCAATCCGCTGTCTATCATAGGGCTTGTTCTTGTGATGGCTTACGTGGTAGCCGCGCTGGCGGTTCTGATATTCGGTAATTCAGTCCTTCCCTACAACCCTTACCGCATACTTACAGGAAAACCATTTCTTCCACCGGGCCCAAAATTTCTTTTTGGAACGGACGAACTCGGAAGAGATGTATTTTCGAGAACGCTGGATGCGACTCCGCTGGACCTGGGAATAGGTCTGAGCATTGGCCTTATAGCGATGTTCATCGGCGGAACCGTAGGCATGATTTCAGGCTATCTTGGAGGAAAGGCAGACACTGTGATAATGAGGATAACAGATGTATTTCTTTCATTTCCGACACTCGTACTGGCTCTTGCGGTTGCTGTGCTCCTCGGTCCTTCCGTAATACATTCGATTGAAGCACTTTCAGTTATCTGGTGGACCGCCTACGCAAGACTCGCAAGGGGTCAGACACTTTCTGCTAAGAACCAGCTGTATGTCGTTGCAGCGCGGGCCGCAGGCGTCAGCGAAATTGTTATACTGTTCAGACATATACTGAGAAATATATTCGATACGCTCATCATTTACCTTACAATGGACATCGGCACAGTCATCCTCACGTTTTCCACTCTAAGTTTTCTTGGTGTCGGGGTTCCTTCACCAATTCCCGAATGGGGAAGAATGGTGTTCAGGGGTGAGAGCTTTATTTTCCAGGCGCCCTGGATAGCCCTTGCTCCAGGCTTCGCCATATTCTTCGCGGTATTCGCATTCAGCCTTCTCGGTGACGCGCTGAGAGAACTGCTTGATCCCCGCGCAAGAAAGATAATTGTGAGGTAGTTGCGATTCTCAGAAATTGTGACGCCGCCATCCTGATGTTAATGTGTTATTCTCGGCAAGTTCTTCAGCAAAATGGCATGCCACATAGTGACCGGAGCCAAGATCCCTCAGTTCCGGCTCCGCCGTCCTGCACTCTTCTTTTGTAAACGGGCATCTGCCGGCAAACCTGCACCCCCGAGGTATATCGATCAGGGAAGGTATTTCACCCTCCATTTCGAATTTGAATTTTCTTCTCTTCGGATCAGGAACGGGTACGGAAATGAGAAGTGCTTTGGTGTATGGGTGCATCGGTTTCTCAATTACTTCCATCACGCTTCCAGTCTCCATAACTTTTCCAAGATACATTATTGCGACTGAATCGGAAATGTAGCGGACGGCACCGATGTTGTGGGAAATGAAAAGATAGGTAAGGTGGCGTTCGTTCTGAAGTTCAACAAGTCTGTTAAGAATCTGTGCCTGAACGGCAACATCGAGTGCGCTCGTAGGTTCATCAAGAACAATCATCTTCGGGTTGAGGACTATTGCCCTTGCAACTGATATTCTCTGTCTGCCTCCGCCGCTGAATTCGTGCGGATACTGGTTGTAACTGTTCTCCGGAAGGCCAACTTCGTCAAGGACCGTCTTTACCCTCTCTAGTATCTCTTTCCTGTTCCTGATTCCCGACGCTCTGAGAGGTTCACCAATTATCTGCCAGACCTTTAACCTCGGATCAAGCGAGGTTAGCGGATCCTGGAAGACAATCTGTATATTGCGTCTCCAGGTCCTGAGTTCTTCGCCATGCAGGTCTGTAACGTCTGTGTCGTTGAAAATCACTCTTCCGGATGTTGGCGTAAGCAGCTTCGTTGCAAGCCATCCGAAGGTTGTTTTTCCCGAACCGCTTTCGCCTATCAGTCCCATAACCTCGCCACGCTTCACCTTGAGACTTACCCCGTCAACAGCATGAACACGTCTTGCTTTCTTTCTGAAAAGTGTCTCGGAAAAGGTTTTCTGAAGTTCAAAGTATTTGGTCACCTTCTTTGCTTCGAAAAGTGTGCCGTCTTCCAATCAGCTCGTGCCCCCGTCATAGAGGTGACATGAAACAAGATGTCCTCCTCCCAGATCAATAACGGCCGGATACTCATCACAGCATTCATTCATGCACATTTCGCATCTCGGGTTGAAAGGGCAGCCGGCAGGCAAACTGATCAGGCTCGGAACGTTTCCTTTTATGGTCGGTAGTCTTCCGTCGCTTTTGTATCCATGAGGAAAAGATTTCAGCAGCGATCTTGTGTATGGGTGGCCAGGGCTGTTGAATACGTCCTCTGAACTCCCTATCTCCACCAGATGCCCTGCATACATGACGCCAATTCTGTCGGCAATCTCTGCAATGACGCCAAGGTCGTGGCTTATGAAGAGTATGGATGTATTCACCTTCTTGATAAGATCCTTCATCAATGAGAGAACCTGAGCCTGTATTGTTACATCAAGTGCGCTTGTTGGTTCGTCTGCAATGATGAGTTTCGGCCTCTCGGACAGCGCCATTGCAATCATGACTCTCTGTCTCATTCCGCCCGAAAGCTCATGTGGAAACAGCCTGAGTATTCTTTCCGGATCATTGATTCTCACGGTTGAAAGAAACTCTATGACTTCCTTCTTCATTTCTTCGCTTCCTCCAGTTCTGGCAGAATGCCGGATATCCGTCGACGGCAGGAGCACCGTCTTCACCGGACTGGGGATATTTTTTTCCGGATGCCCATAATTGAACGGCCTGATGTCGGATGGAAGATTCCTTCCGTTTTCCCTCATCTTCCTTATCCTTATTGCTTCTGCGACCTGATCATATATTCTGTATGCCGGATTAAGAGAATTAATCGGCTCCTGGAAAATCATGGCGATGCCCGTACCCCTGTACAGGGGCATGTCCTTTTTCTTAACCGAGAGCAGATCGACACCATCAAATATTATTCTTCCGGAATCTATTGAAGAAGGAGGCTCCGGCAGCAGCCTGGGTATCGAATGGCCGAGTGTGCTTTTTCCGCAACCCGTCTCACCGACAATTCCCAGAACTTCGCCCCTCTTCACTTCAAGGCTGACAGAATTGAGTGCCCTGACCTTTCCTGAAGGGGTACTGTAAGACGCGGAGAGTTTTTCGATCCTGAGGAGAGTTCCGCTGTCAGATCTCATGGCTGTATTTTCTGTTTGGCTTAACATATGTGCCGCTTCCGATGTTTCTTCCAGATCTCATTATACTCTCAATATTGAAATAGACTCCTGTATTCTGCGGCAAGTTGGAGGCAGCCTGACCGCGAAATGATTCGAGTCATTGGTTAAACCCCATTGAATTGAGAGCAATGTGTACTGTAGTCAAACGCAATTTCATCACCTGGAAGGCGGAGAATCACCGGTTATCTGATGTAAAGCCTCAGGCTTATTTGCCAGCGTCATTCAGGCACTCAAACCAGCGACTCCATTAACATGTTTGCTTCCATCCCGGTGTATATGCCAGCAAGGACCAGAGATTCCAATGCAATCGGCATATTGACAGTACCTTCGACATTTATCAGATACGATGATATTCTCAAATGCTTTTCTGTGCGTTCCACCTCTGCGACTCTTCCCGCAGGGCCAGGATCGAATAGTTTCCGCGGCCCGAGGTGTCGTCAAGCCTGAGATAAACCGAGTCATCCACCATGACAGCATAATGCTCCTCGCCAATCAGTCTGATGCCGGGCGGTTTCATGAACGTGGCTGCAACTCCACCGCCAGCATCATAGATGGTGAAGAGCATCAATCCGCCATGTTCGGGTATGCGCCGGACATCCATTATGGAATTGAGAAGCGCCTTTCCGTCAGGATCATTGAGAGACCCTTCTATCCTCTTGTCTCTGTATAAGGGAATCCAAGAAGCGTATGTCTCCCCGTTCTCTTCCCGAAAAATATAGCGCCCGTACGGGAAATGCGCCTTCTTCACCATGACATAATTTTCTTTTATGTATCTCTTCCGTAATTCCGCCACCCGTTTCCCATGCACAGCCGCATGTGTTCTGCTTCCGTGAGACAGGATCACGGGCCGGATAATCTTCTAGGGATATCTTTGTTTGCAGCAAAAAAAGTCATGATCTCGGCGGTTCTTGGGTGTGAAAGGATCGGAAACTGCACAAACCGTGGTTCTGCTGCATTGAGGATTTGCAGCAGAAGAGTCATTGTCATTACGGTGCTGCGAATCAGCAGACAGCTCTCCGCGAACGGTGTGCGCCATCACATCCAACCATCATTGGTGCGTCGCACCGGGCACGAGTTCGCGCTTACGTGACATTAATATCCGGGATGACCGGAAGTTTTCCTTTCTCACGTTGCGTTCTGTGCATTTTCGGATTTGAGCGCGGCCGTTTCGGTCAGCGATCCTTTTAAATTGGTTTTTCCGATTTCCATTTTAAATATAACGTCTTTTATTTATACACTGAAAGCCGATGCAACAGGACGCAGAAAGAAAACTCAGGGAGCAGATCCGGAAATTCAGAAAAATGACGCCGTCATCCAGGGAAGCCTGGCACCGGGCAAGAAGAGTCCTTCCGGGAGGCGTGAGCGGAGACGATTTCGCTTCGTTCCCGTACCCGCTGCAGATTGAGGGTGCGGAGGCCGCCAGGATCAAGGATGCTGACGGCAACAGCTACATAGATTACAACATGGGCTCCTCCTCGCTCATTCTCGGTCACGGCGACCCCAAAGTAATGAAGGCAATATCATCGATATTCGATTCATACGGCACAAATCTCGTCGGCGCAACCAACCCGCTCGAAATGCAGCTGGCAACAGAAATTTCGGATATTGTGAGATCCGCCGAGATGGTTGCATTCACTTCCAGCGGAACAGAGGCCAATCTGCTGGCACTTCGCATCGCAATGGGAAACAGGAGAAAGGGAAAGGTGGCCAAGTTTGAAGGGCATTATCACGGCTCCTTCGATTACGGTCTCATAAGCTGCGACACTCCGAGAGAGGAGCTCGGTCCGGCCCGTTCCCCATACCCTTATTCACGTTCGGCCGATATACAGGAGCATACCCTTTACAGAACGGTGGTAATGCCGTTCAACCGGCTTGAAGAGACCGAAGCAATAATAAAGAAAAACAGGAAGGAGCTCTCATGCCTTATCATGGAGCCGGTTGCCGGCGGCTACAGGGCAGCAACCAGGGATTTCATGAGAGGCGTCCGTGAAATAACGGACAGATATGATATACCCCTTATACTGGATGAAATTACAACCGGTTTCAGGCTCGGTCTCGGAGGGGCGCAGGAAAGATACAGGATTACGCCCGATATGACGACCCTCGGCAAGATACTGGGCGGCGGCTTCCCCATCGGTGCTGTGGCGGGCAGCCGCGACCTGATGGATTCGCTCGACAGGTACAAGAAGGGGGCTGCCGAGGTCTATCATGGCGGCACATTCAACGGCAATCCGATAAGCATGGCCGCAGGGCTGGCGACGCTCAGCGAACTCAGGAGGGGAGGGACCTACGCTTATCTCGAGAAGATATCCCAGACAATACGCAAGTCTGTCTCGTCACTCGACGAGGCGCATTCTCTGAACTGCCAGGTGCTCGGACTCTCTTCCATAATAAACATAGTGTTTTCCAGGGGAAAAATCAAGGGATACCGTGATCTCCTGCGCTCGGACGGTGCCGCCAGAAAAATCTTTGACATCTATCTGCTCAATAACGGTATATTCAATACGGGCGGAATGCCGATGTTTGTTTCCACTGCAATAACCAAGCCGGAAATGCGGCGGACGGTTGAAGTGATAGAAGGCGCACTGCGCTACATGGCTTCCTGATGCTGGCTTGCCGGTGCCGAATCGGGCTTAGGCTGTGCAACCGGCTGGCCGCCCTCCGGCTGAGAGGCCGGAGGCGGCGACTGCGCGTTCGTGAGTTCTGTCTGCATCTCTTTCACCACGGATTCGAATATCTCGAGCCCCTTGTCCATGAATTCCAATGAAATTATAAGCGGCGGGGCAATTCTCATCACATTGCCGTAAGGCCCTGCAGTGAGGGTAAGCAACCCCTTCTTCAGGCATCTGACCTGCATCTGTGTAAGGTCCAGCGGTTCCTTTGTCTTCCGGTCCTTCACAAATTCAACGCCAATCATCAGTCCCCTGCCCCTTACATCCCCGATGATTTCCCATCTCTCCTGCATTTCGCGCAGTCTCTTCAGGACGTAATTGCCTGCCAGAAGCGCCCTGTCGGCAAGCTTTTCGTTCAGTATGGCATTTATGTGCGCAATCCCGGCGGCCATCTGGATGGCATTGCCTCCGAATGTGCTTGAATGTGTTCCGGGTCTCCACTTTTTCATTATTTCCGGTTTGGCTATGATGGCACCGAGCGGAACGCCTCCTCCTACGGCCTTGCCGGTGACAAGGATGTCCGGAACGGTATCTGACCACTCGGAAGCCCACATCTTACCCGTTCTGCCCAGTCCGGACTGGACTTCGTCCGCGATGAGCAGTGCGTTATTCCTGTCACAGAATTTACGGAGGAAAGGCATAAACGTGTCAGGAGGCACGACGTATCCGCCTTCGCCCTGGACTGGTTCCACGACGACAGCCGCCAGTGATCCTGTGCCGCCTCCAAAATTCATCAGCTGGTCTTCCATGAAATGCATGCAGTACAGGTCACAGCTCGGATACTCCATCTTGAACGGGCATCTGTAGCAGTACGCATAAGGTGCGAACAGTGTATTGTTCAGCGGGCCAAATCCGAACCTGTATTTCAGTTTGCTGGTGAAATTGAGCGCAGGGCCTATCCTGCCGTGGTACGCACCGTAGAATGAAAGGAATTCGAATTTCTTCGTGTGGTAAGTCGCCAGCTTTGCAGCTGCTCCAACAGCCTCAGCACCGCTGTTTCCGAAAAATGTTCCCCTGAGTTTGCCCGAGAATGATATGTCTGAAAGAAGTCTGGCCAGTTCTGCCTCCTTGTCAAAATAGGTATCATTCGCGAATGAGTGTATGAGCTTCTCGCTCTGGGATTTTACAGCATCAACGACTGCAGGATGACCCCATCCCGCATTCATAACGGCAATTCCGGAGGTCCAGTCGATATACAGGTTGTCGTCCACATCGGCAACCGTGGCTCCAGCCGCCCTGTCTATCGTGAAGGTAAACACCCTGTCATAGGCGTGCGAGACGTATTCCTTGTCAAGCTTCACAATCTCCTTGCTCTTGGGCCCGGGGGGCGCGACGGAAATCTTGGGTGCAAGTCTTGCCCATGCCGGTACCCAGGCGGGAAGGTCGAGATTCTGCAGACCCGCATCTCTTTCGGGAATCGTCTTTTTTTCGGGTGTCTTCCCTTCTTCCCTGATGTTTACGTCCGCGGTCAAGTAACGGCACCCTCCCTGACTTTCTCGATTGGGGCTATGCTAAATGCTATGGCGGATGTGGGACATGCAGACACGCACTTCGGGCCGCCCGTAACACCTATGCACATATCGCATTTGTATGCGGTCTCAACCCCCATCGTAGGGTCAAGGAAGATAGCGTTGAAAGGGCACTTTGGTATGCAGGCGTTGCATGCGATGCATCTTTCCTCTTCCAGGAGCCATGTAAACCTGGCTTTGTCGAATGTAATGAGATCTGACGGGCAGACTGCGGAAGGGGCGCACTCGTTGCACTGTACGCAGTAGGTTGCCTTGAACGGGCCCGCGCTGCCGCTCTTTATCTTTATTCTCGGCTCCTTTACGATGTCGTCAGGATGAGCATCAACGCACGCCTTCTCGCATTCTCTGCATCCTGTGCATTTCAGCGGGTCGAAAATGAGCCCGTATTTCTGTGTAACAGTCATAATCCATGCCTCCTGCCGTCTTTGCCGGCATCAGCAGAATGGGTTGATTTGAAGATACCTCCACGATTACAAATAGCTTTAGAGAGGGCGTTTTAATACCTTTCCGTCGCCTTAATAAAGGGCATTTCATAAACAATAAAATTTACTAATTATTGTACTGGCATCACTTAGCGCAGCTGCCCAAAATCCATTTGATCGTATGGGCTGCTGAACGAAATTAAATCGAAGTGGCTTTACGACAAACAAATGGACTGTTCACTTTCCCTTATCGGAAAGAGATGACAGGGTCCGGCACGAAACCGGAACCGGTTTCAGTCATGCTGCATGGCCAGCCCGTCTGCAATCCTTTGTCTTTCATTTCAACCTTCTTGGCCGTCTTGTCTGTTTTACCGCTTCGCTGTCCTGTTCGATCAGCACCGACTCGTTGTAAGCCTCCTTGAGTGTTTCCAGGACATAAAATGTGCTGCTTCTCTCCACGCCCTCCGTTTTACTGAGATGCTCAATGATGCCGGAAAGCTCGTTTTTTGTCCTGCATCTTATCAGTACGATGAAATCAACATCTCCCATGACAAAATAAACGCCCCATACCCCCTTTATCTGCGATATTGCGTTACCGATATTCTGCGAATATTTCGGGCCGTATCTCCCCTTGACAAGTGAGATTGCAGTGATGCCGTTCTCGAGCTTTTCAGGGTCGAGCATGGCATAGAATCCCTTTATGATGCCCTTTTTCTGCAGTGTGTTGACCCTGTTGTGGACAGTTGATTTTGAGATCGACAGCCTGTTTGCTATATTCTGGAAACTCATGTTCCCGTCATGGGAGAGAATCTGGAGTATTTTTCTGTCAAGCGAATCGATATCTTCCGCCGTCTCTTCTGGCATGGAAGAGGTAAATGACATAATGAAATAAATGTTGTTGCATTGCCTCCGGCGTCATCCTCATGCCACGGTCTTCCTCTAAGTGGAAAACTGAATACGATGGCACTCCCTGGGAATGAGCGGCTGTGTCTTCCTGCCGGTCTCATTTCGCCGAGACCTGCTGACCAGTGCACAATTTCAGCTGTTCGCATAGCGCGCCGGCCACAGCCCGTAGCTGTGACGGCCTCAACCGCTCTTCCACCTGCTTATTCTTCGCTCGAAAGCGGCGACCGCTTTTCCGGTCTCTGGACCGGATATCTCCTGAATCTCCGTTGTGCTGTCGGCAAATCAGCTGTCCGGAAAGTCGCCAAAACATACTCGGTGTTATGCATCCTCAGCCTGCAATTTGTCTGTACAGTCAGCTCAATTCACGGCAAGCTCGTCAGAAACCTTCAGCGCAGCATCCAGCGCTTCAACACCACGGTCGATATCGTCCTTCCCTGCAATGAGGGGTGGAGCCACTGTCAGATGTGTTATCCATGAATTGACAAAAACACCGTTCCTGCCCATCTCCTGGGCTACCCTGCCTGCAACTGTCTGCCGGCCCGCAAGCTTGTCCTCCCTCGTGTTGAACGGTTCCCTCGTCTTCCTGTTCTTTACGAGTTCAACGGCCCAGAACATGCCGGCTCCCCTGACGTCGCCTACGCTCTCATGCCTTTCTTCCAGCTCGTGCAGTCGTTCGCCCAGGTACCTGCCGTTTCTCGCAGACGCCTCGATAAGATGCATCCTCTGGTACTCTTCAATTGCCGCTACCGCCGGAAGCAGAGTGAGCGGATGTGCTTCATAGGTGTGTCCATGTGCAAACATGTTGTCTTCGAAGTAGTCAGCAACTTCCTTTGATGTCGCAGTGAGAGACAGTGGAATGTAGGCACCCGTAATCCCCTTTGCTGTTGTCATTATGTCCGGTTTCACCTTCCATTTGTTCACAGCAAACCATTCGCCTGCCCTTCCCCATCCGGACATTACCTCATCAGCAATCAGAAAAACACCGCGATCCCTTGTAATCTCCCTGAGCCTCTGCATGTAGCCATCGGGCGGGACAATCACGCCGTTGGTGCCCGTTATCGGTTCGACCATGACGCCGGCGATATTTCCCTCGTGTTTTATCATGTAGTCTATGTATTCAACGCAGGCGATGCCGCACTCCGGATATTTGAGGTTGAAAGGGCACCTGTAGCAGTACGGGTCCGGTGCCCTGACGACACCGCCGGCATTGCCAGGCGTTTCAGAGGAATACCTTCTCTGATCGCCCGTAAGGGCTATGCTGGCTGCTGTTGACCCGTGGTATGAGACGTATCTGCTGATAACTTTGAATTTTCCCTCTTTCTGAAAGTACATGCGAATCATTTTGACAGCCGCTTCATTTGCTTCTGTCCCTGACGTCCCGAAGAAGAATTTTACAAGATTGTCAGGCAGCACCTCCAGCAGTTTCTTTGTGAGTTCCACTCTTGCATTTGTGGTGAATTCAGGCGATATGTATGGAAGCTCGTTGGCCTGCTTTACTATGGCATCGATCACAGCCCTGTTTCCATGCCCGAGATTCGAGCACATGAGCTGCGACGAGAAATCCAGGTACTTTTTACCCTCCGAATCGGTGAAATAACAGCCCTCGGCGGAAACGATAAGTTTGGGATTCCACCCTCCCTGCTTTCTCCAGGTCCCGTAGTTGTATTCCCTCGTTATTCGCGTGCCCTCATCCTTTCCTTCAGTCTTTTCCCTTGAAGCTGAAACAACCATAGCAACACCTCCGGCCCAGTTTCGTCAAATGCCGCAACTGTTGACATGGAATAGGTGGAATGTATTTATTTAAAGTTTATCATTTGTTTCTTTTTACTGGAAAATGTATATCGAAATTAATTGGTTTATGAACAATATGCAAAGCACATGAACCTCTCCGGCTTTTCATCTGCCGGCAGGACAATTGCGATGCTGCGGAGATGCGTGCATGATGCAGAGTGTCACTCTATTTTCTCCACACCGATCCGGAATCCTTTCTGTCTCAGGTCGGATATGAAACATTCAGTGTCAAAGAGCACTTCCGGCGGCTTTACGCCTCTCTCCGCCACCTTCCCCGATAGCACATGCCTGACCGCCACGGCCGCAGGCATGCATACAGAGTATTCTGCGGCACCGAGTCCCCATTCCGGTTTGGAAGGGAACACGCATGTCGCCCTCTTCATGGCCGTTTCTCCCTTCTCGATCCCGGAAACTTCAACGCAAAGACACTCCACGCTTTCTATTCTTACCTTATCAGGGTAGCCAAGCAGTCCCTTTTTTTTCAGCAGGCCTGTAAGAAATCTTCTCGGGGAAATTTCACATCCGCCAATCCGGAGAGGCTCACCATCCGCAAAACCGGCATCAGCCAGCAGTTTCTGCTCGATAAAGCCGGGGCCTCCCTCCATCCAGTTGACCTTCCTGATACCTTTTTTGCGGAAAGATCCTGGAAAGGTTGCCACCTCGCTGTGCCTTGTTACAAAAACTTCTGTAGTGCCGACTGGTACCGGAAAATCGTAGGATTCTTTCATTGACAGCGGATCAACCCTTCTTATCAAGCCGTCCTCGAAAATTTCTGCAGGCATTGTGTACTCATCCATCAGGGTCTGTATCGACCATGTAACAAAAAAAGGCGGAACCCCCTTTGTGTTATCCCTCCATGCGTCTCTTATTTTGATTGTATCGACGCTCTCCATTCCACCGCACAGGGAAGATGCGAGAACACCGCTCAGTCCCGGCTCCGCCCCCATTCCGGCTATACCGAGCAGACCGGCTTTCCGGAAGGCACCGTTCAGGCGCAGCTGCTTCTTTGTCATCCAGTAAAGACCGCCGAAGTCAAGGTAATGGCTGCCCGCCTTCAGCGCCAGATCCATGACTTCAAGATTGAAGTCATACTGCACTCCGTTGACAATGAAGTCCGTGCCCTTCAGCACGCTCAGCGATTCCTTTTTTTTCAGAACATCGATCCTTGATGCCGCTGCCTTCTTCCATCCGGCAATTCTGTTCGCTTCAAGCGCAACTTTCTTCGCGCCTTCCGCATCAATGTCAGCAATTCTTATTTCCTCTATGCTGTCATCAGAGGCGAGATCATATGCAACCCCCCTGCTCACAAGGCCCGCTCCTCCTATTATCGTCACAGTTGACAAGAAGACGCACCTCACGAACGATGTTCATACCTGATAAATAATTTTCCTGACGCTTAATTCAGTTCCGTAATGATATGCTGTTTTCATCCATAAACTCATTTATCCGGGCAGCGCAGTTATTGGAGAGGACAGCAGCTTCTGAGAAGGCCGGCAATTTTGATATATTAAGTGACAAATGGCGAATCGACTCAGTATGACAGAGTGCCCGACTGTGCGTTGTGCCGGATGCCCGGAGTGAAGTGCCGGGATGATGGTGGAAGGCGATTCACTGGAAAATATCGGCTCATTGAGTTTTGGCAGCGCGCCGCCGGCAGGCTTAGCTATATATGTGCGAGGATCCCGTGTCTTTATGGTTGACTTTACCGAAGGAAATAGGAGATGAAGCAGTGTCTATCAGGACGGTTAATCCGTACAGCGGGGAAAAACTGAACGAATACGAGGAGGAGGCCATTGAATCTGTCGCAAAGAAGATTCATGGAATCAGGGTTTCACAATCCGAATGGAAAAGGGATTTGGGCAGGAGGATCGACTATGTTGGGAACACCCTCCTGAAAAACCTGAAGGAATCGGAGCGCGAAATGGCCGAATCGATGACTCTCGAAATGGGGAAACCAATCTCGCAGAGTCTTGCGGAGGTAAGGAAGTGTTTCAGTCTTCTGGATTTCTACCTGGAAAAAGCCTCTTCTTTTCTTGAGCCGGAACAAGTAAAAACAGATGCTGCCAGGAGCTATATCCGCTTCGATCCAATAGGTGTGGTGATGCTCGTAATGCCCTGGAATTATCCTCTCTGGCAGGTTATGAGGGCAGCCGTTCCGGCACTCATAGCGGGAAACGGCGTAGTGCTGAAACATGCGTCCATAGTGAGCGGCACAAGTCTCCTTATCCAGCGTATATTCGACACGCCGCTCTTCAAATCGGTAATATTGAAGGGACCCGATGCGCTTGAGGCAATAAGATATGTCGACGGCGTTTCGTTCACGGGTTCGACTGCCGCAGGCAGCAAAATAGCGGAAAAGGCCGGCAGCCTGATCAGGAAAAGCGTACTTGAACTCGGAGGATCCGACCCTTTCATAGTTCTGGATGGCGCAGACATAAGGAAGACTGCAAAACACGCCGCAATTGGAAGGCTTCAGAATGCAGGACAGAGCTGCATTGCATCGAAGCGCTTCATTGTCAGCGAGAATGTATATGATGAATTCCAGGAGGAACTCAGGAGGCAGTTTTCCTCAGTTGCAATCGGCGACCCCATGAAGGAGAGCACATTCCTCGGCCCCCTTTCGTCAGCACAGCAGGCAGAAACCGTAAGGAAGCAGATTCAAGAGCTCGGAAAGCTGGGACCTGTTCACCCGCATGGTGGCGGCGACGGGAATGTCATCCATCCCGTCATCGCCTCGCCATCAGAGCCGTATGATGAGGAAATCTTCGGACCCGTGGCCGTTCTCAGAAAATTCCGTAACAGCGACGAGGCCGTGCGGTTAGCCAACGAAACGCCCTTTGGTCTTGGCTGTTCCATCTGGGGCGATGCGGACGAGGCCGAAAAGCTCGCTCCATTCATCGATGCAGGAATGGTATTCGTCAACAAAATTGTAGCATCAGATCCGCGTGTGCCGTTTGGCGGTGTGAAGAAAAGCGGCTACGGCAGGGAACTTTCAAGATACGGCCTGCTTGAATTTACAAATCTGAAGACAACCTGGATTGAGAAAAGTCCGCAGTAGAGTCCTGCGGCAATACGGTAAAACATCCGCCGCATGAAATGGCAGCTTATGGCAGCTTATTCAATCCTGCTGAGCCTCCCCTTCTCCATGACATACTGATGATCCGCGACGGCTCCGTCATTGCGTTCCTGTGTAACATAGATGACATCGAAGCCGCGCGAAACCGACAGCTCTTTCAGTTCTGCCAGGAAGCCGAGCCTTTCGTTTATGCTGGAGACGACCTCATCGAGCAGCAGCGCGTTCGGGCCGGACAGGACTGCGGTGGCTATTGACACCCTGGTTCTCTGCCCGAGGCTCAGGTCACGAACCTTCCCCGCGAAATTTACATGCAGCCTGGCCTTCACTGTCTCCAGCAGAGCATCGTTGCTGTCTGCCCCCATTGCCCATCTCAGGTGTTTATCAACGGACATGTGCATGAAGACGGAATTGTGGTCGATGTAGACGAATTTTCTGTACGGCGGCGGCCTGCCGGTCATTTCGACACCGTTGTGTTCAATCAGTCCCTCATCCAGCGTATAATGCCCGGCAAGACACATCAGAAAGGTTGTCTTGCCTGAACCGTTCGGTCCCGTAAGAAAGATCATACCACTGTCAGTCATTTCGGCATTGAGCAGGAAACTGTCAAGCCTCTTTCTGCACACTGCTTTCAGCATAATCCACATTCCACAGCGTTTAACTTGTTTAAGTTTTTGGGCAGTTAACGGAATTGTGCTTTCCTATCATGTATTTTCAGTATCCTGACAATTACGAGAATGGAGATGGAAAACAGTATCATGAGCGATGCGGCTGTAATTGCAACCTGTGGACCGTAATAGCCGTAGTATTCGTAGATGAGCACCGGCGCGGGCTCTATCCCCCTGAAGGGCACCTGATTGATGTAATACGCGATGATTGCAATTGAACCGAACTCGCTCATTGCACGGCTCATGGATGTAAGTGTTATCGAAAGAAGCTCTCTTGCGTGGGACGGGACAAGCACGGTGAATAATGTCCTCGTTCTTGATGCACCGAGCGAGGAGGCAAAGAGTTCCTGCTGGTATCCGGCGGAGGAGAATAGCGACTGTGCAGCGCGAATGTATATCGGTGCAGAAACAAACATCAGTGCTATCACGAGTCCCTGGAAGGTGTCAAAGAAGTTTATGCCGACTGACTGTAGAAATCTGCCCGCCGGCGTAATGTTGCTGTCCAGGAGGAGGAGCGAAATTCCCACTATGGGATGCGGTATCGAGGCTGGAAGATCCGAAAGTGTTTCAAGTCCCGGGTTTCTCTTTCTGGCAAGGTCATATGCTGCGGGTGTGAATGCAAGGAATACGACCAGGGACGATACTGCTGAAGATATTATGGTAAGCTCTATTGAATAGAAGACAGTGCTGCCGAAGCCGACGGAGCTCCTGAAGACGACCAGGCCGTACCATACCAGAATGGCTATAGGCACCGCTAGAAACAAAACCGATGCTGCCGACCAGATGCCTATGAAGTCAAGTCTGCTTCCTGAGTTTCCGTTCATCATTTTTACCTGCATATGTGTTCAGTAGGACATTCCGGCGCAACGGTGGATTATGCGCAGGCAGCCCTGTTTATCAGAGCGTGCCTCCGACATCCATTTCACCCTCCCTAATCATATTCGAGAACTGCTGCGGCATTTTGTTGTAAAACAGCAGCGGCACTTTCAGCGCCATCAGCCCGAAATTCTCCAGCTCGGAGGAGCTGTTCAGCAGGAAATAAGTGAAGGAGTACGCCTCCGCGTTGAGTGAAGAGTTTGCCATTACGGAAACGAAGAGATAGACCGGGGAGGCGTTTACAGATCCTCCGACAAGTGTGTATGAGAATCGGGAATAGAAAGCACTGAGGTTTGGATCGCCCTGATTCAGCTGCGGGGGGAGCGTAATATACCGGATGTGGTCCGATATGGCAGCTGACCTGTATATGAAGAGGAACTGTATGCTCCCGAACTCCAGCGGTGATACGAGTTCAGCGGCGTTTGACGCTGACACGGTCCCATTGTTGTCTGATGCCCTCTGGAGAAAGTAAGACTGATTCCCCGCGTAGAGGAAGCCGGCAATCTCAAGCGCCAGATATGCCCTTAGTCCTGCAGGATCGCTGTCCGGGTTCGAAATTCCCACCTTTATCCGGCCCGATGTGAGGTTGTAAAATGCACCGTAGAATGCGGAACTGCTATTGCTCGCGGATGCATTTTGAAACGCATGAATTACGTGCACTGCGGCAGTGGAGTTAAGTGTCGCGTTGGAATATGAGATGACCATTTGATCAGCTGCAAACGCAACCGCCCAGCCGCTGTATCTTGCCCCGAGGTAATTTCTCTGGTAGGCGTTAAGGGCGACCGAAATCAGTATGTCAGCCGGCGCACCCTGTCCTATTTCCCTCGCATCGGTGTAGGAGCCGCCGCCTCTGGCAGGTGCGACCGGGTTGCCTGTGGACGAATGGAACTGCGCGAGCAGATAATTTGTCTCCCTGACATATGCGTCTGCCGTGTAGACGATAAGCTGCCGCTTCTGCCCATGGGTGAGGACGGTGTAGGCTGAAGCCGCAGCAACAACCGAAATCACTATGAATATCGAAATCAGGCGCTTTGAGCGCATACCGGACAGGATATGTGCCGGAAGTTTATAAATATGCTTTCTTATTGCCATAAAGCAAACAAAAGTAGATGCAAAAAACGGGGAATAAACATGTCCCGGTCGAACAGCAATCGGAGTGAACGGGGGATACTGACCAGCAGGCAAAGGGAGATACTGAAACTGCGTTCAATGCATAAGACCCAGAAAGAGATTGCACATATCCTGGGCACCTCCCGTCAGAATGTTTCAATACTTGAGGCGAGGGCAATCAGAAATCTCAAGGCAGCTGAGGAGGCTGTAGCGATAGCATCAAAGGCGGGCATTGCAAGGGTGATCGAGCTGGAGAACGGTGTACATATACTCACCGCGGCGAGAACGGTCATTGAAGAGGCTGACAGGGCAGAAATAAGGCTTAAGAGCAGTGCAATTGACATAGTTTCGCTGATAAGAACTGCTTCCGGGCGATCCGTCAGGAACGGGATAATTCAGCTGGATATGCGGGTGGTAATTTTTCCCGATGGAACTCTGATGGCAAGAGAAACAGCAAAAAATGAATAGCCCTCTTAACCGGCCCTCTGCGACAGCGAATGAATCCTCTGGCGAAGGTAATTCAGTCCATCCCCTCTTTTTGGACACTTTCACCGATTTTGAAATACTTTCCGCCCCTGTATATCAGCGGCTTCTTTTCACTGTCGTAGAATGCGTTGAGCACCTCACCTACAAATTCGACGTGGTCTCCGGTGACAAAACGGTTTACAACCCTGCACTCGAGATTGAGCGTGCATCCGCCGATAAGCGGCGCCTCAATGAATTTTCCCCTGAACTTCCTGAATTCAGCCATTGTCCATTTCTCTGTTCCTTCGTTGATTGAATATCTTCCCGCCACATGTGCAAGTAATGCCTGATCTTCAGAACAGTAGCTCAGCCCGAATTCACCGGATCTGTCTATCAGTGGGAGCGTCCCTCTCTCAAAACCGACAAAGACGGCAACAAGATACGGCTCGATCGATACACGAAGAGACCACTCAGCAGACATAACGTTCTCTGTTCCACGGAATGAAGCAGTGACAAGCGCGACACCCGAAGTGAAGAATCGCTTTGACTCCTCAATGCCCTCCGCCATCATGAAAAACTCGTAAATGTTTGAACTATTAAATTGGTTCCTTAAATCGATGAAGGATTGGTTATCTCTCTTCCGACTTCCGCGCGGAAATAGGATTCAAATCGGCAAGAACCAGTCTTCAGGACTGGAAAAATGTATTCGCAGGAAGGAAATTTATTTTTGCTGCGGATTACGGCTTAACTGAAATGGTGCCGGATTTCATTCACACAACGGGCTGTGTGGTCATCCAGCCCTCTGTTGTAGAACAGCACTGCAGATCGCATTCCTCAACTGTTCTGTAGCCAAGATGCGCATCGCAACTCCATTCCACAGCAGTTACGCGTGGAATCTGCTGTGTACTGTACTTCTTCTGCAGTATTATACGTTGATCCGGCCAACTCTGGGGCTATGGCGGCCATAAAGGGTTAGGAAAATAAGCGTTTTTGATTCGATTTTTGAATTGCCAGTGTGCTCGGACCGAAGAGTCTAAATAGTTAGTAGTAT
>JAHEAD010000024.1 GCA_019721075.1 Candidatus Sysuiplasma jiujiangense | reverse complement strand
TCGTCGCTCTTCAGTGATTCTCTCTTGGGTGTCCTGATCTTGGACTTGGCTTCTTTCTCCGTGCTCTCGAGAATCTCCGTAAAGACGAACACGTTGCACGCGTTCACCAGTGATGACGATGTTCCCTTTTTCCCTACCCCCATGACAAATTTGCCATTTTCTCTCAACCTGGTCACGAGTCTGGTGAAATCGCTATCGCTTGAAACCAGACAGAAGGCGTCTATTTCCTTGCTGTAAAGGATGTCCATGGCATCGATTGTCATAGCAAAATCGGATGAATTCTTGCCGGAAACATTGTGCAGCTGAAGTACAGGCTGTATTGCCAGATCTGTTACCACTTTCTTCCAGGGATTCATATTTGGCATGGTAAAATCGCCATATATCCGCTTTATGATAATGTACCCGTATTTGCCGACCTCATCGATCACCGAGTCTATGAGAGTTGGCCGTGCATTTTCAGCATCTATGAGAAGAGCAAACCTCATCTTGTCAGAATCCGTGGCGGATGGCTCCATAATTATCAAAATGCAATCTTCCTATTGAAATTACCCTTTTCATGAATCTCTTTACGAAGAGTATATTGAGCGAAAATCTGATTTTATGACAAAAGAGAATTTGGAGCGCTAAGAGATGTTGGATATGTCGCAAACTCTTCCTTCAGGTGGAAAGCAGATTATCCAAAACTAAAGCTTGAGTCAATATGGGAAGAGATTGTATTCCGTTATACATATTAAAACTATATTCTCCAAATAGTTTAAAGCGCGGGGAGAGGGATTCGACGACATGGGTGCGAGGTGTTTTGTGTCATGCTAGAAACGATTCCAAAGAGCAGCATAATCCAGGGCAACCTTGTCCCGCCGACAGTCATTGAGGAGCTAGAAAAGAGATACGCCATGAGGTGGCCCCTGAGAGAGCTCCCGAAAAGCCTTGGAGGTCTCCTGGAGGTGCTCGAATGATCCCAGCTTGTGACCAGGAGAAGATCAAGAACGTACTTGATCGCTTCATGGAGTCCAGATCCGGGATCGAGACTTCCACGCCTGACCTGATGAATTGCCGGGAAATAGTGACCATAATAGGATACGATCTCCTGGAAGCTGAGGATCAATTCAGGGTCTTCCTGGAAAGGCATGAGAAGGATTGTACTGTTGTTGGGCGAAACCCCCTAAGGATCAAGTACACCATGCCGGCCTCAAAGGATCCAGAGCAAAGAGTTCTGAGGGATAACTTTGTAAGGAAGCAGAAGCGTTTTCGCGAGGGAAGATGGCCAGAGCAGAGGCCTTACAGGAGGGGGAGAAGATGATTCACTCAGCGAACCGCACGGAAAAGATACTTTCAGATCTTCCGGCCCTGGTCAACAGGGAAACAAAAGGAAAAAGACTCCAGAAGCTTCCGTCTTCTGATTTTTACCTCCTCCTTAGCGAAGCTGCCAGGGAAGAACAGAAAGAACTGGAGAGGCTGATAGATTCTGGCCTCAATCAGGAATACGCTCTGATGAAAAGAAAGATGGAAGTGAGAGGCAACTTGGTGAAAGACTTTCTCGACAACCGGTTCCGGAAGGTGCTGGTCCTTGCGCTGTATGAAAGGAAAGATGTTGAGGGGATCGTGGATCCTGGGGAAAACACATTGACCCAGGAGGAAGAGAAGCTGCGCATAAGAGTTCGCGCCCTCGTGCTGGAGTTCATGAATGACCTGGGGGTGTCGCCATGAGTTTTCTTATTAATCTTATTAAGAAAAGTGCAGAGTTTAACAATGTCTCGGAGAACGTGTATTTTAGCCATGTAGGACTTTTCTTAATAAGGAAAGTAAAAATGGTGGTTCTCGGAAAACCGCTATTATCTTATTTTTTACAATTGACTTTAATAATTAAATTATTAAACTCTTTCTTGAACTTACTTACTTACTCACTTCTTACTTTATTTTCTACTGGAAATCTACCCTTAACGGAGGTCAAACCATGAATTCTGTGATGGGAAGACCACCGGTGGAAGACAGAAAAGTCCCGGTATCTATTAGCATGAGGGCAAGCAAGCTTGCACGGGCAAGGGAACTGGGACTTGATATCGGTAAAATGGTTGAGAGGGACATTGACCTTGCCCTTGGAAAGGATCCGGAAGAGAAAGAACTGGAGGACATTGACCAGAAAATAAGATTGCTCATTGAGGAGCTTGCACCGCTGCAATCCAGGGCAAAGTACCTGAGGGAGAACGTTGCAAGGAAGAAGAGCCTGCAGGTGGACATCAGGGTGGAGGAAGATTGCGGAGCGTGGTATCTCCATACCTTGATAGAATCGAACAGGATAAGAAGAATTACTCCGGTTCCGATGCCTGAAGGTGAAATTTCTGACCTCTGCAGGGAGCTCAAGGACAGGAAAAAGTATAATTTCATGTTCCTCGGCAGCAGTGTAATCTATGAAGGCAACGACCAGGATGTGTTGCGGTCCCTTGCAAAAGTGAAGCTCACCATAAGGAACGGCAGGGTTGTACCCGACCCGGAGCATTTGAAAGCTTACGTATCGCCTGCTTCGTTTGATTCACTGAACATATCGGTTGACAGGAAGTTCTTTGCCGACATGGAAGCGGGCATAATTTCTGACCAAACCCTTGTTTCGGAACTGAGGGCATATTTTCCAAAGATAACCGATGAGCGAATTAAGGAAGAAGTTAAGAGGAAGATGCGTCCGCTATACCTGGAAGCTCCTGATGTCAGTCTGGAGGTCCTGAAATGAAGACCCTAACTTACGGAAACCTCAAGGTCCAGCTGGACCTCACACCTGGTGAAGAGGAGATCTTCTTTGAGGTAATCCAGTCAGACATAGCAGCTGCCAGGAAGTATCATAATTTCGGGAGGAAGACCTGATGCCCTACAAGGACCCAGCAAAGATGGCAGAGTACATGAGACAGAGAAGAGCTCACAAGGTTAACGTTAACCCTGTTAACCGTAAACCCGTTAACCGGGGAAGGACGTCCCAGGTCTCCGGTTCCTACGAGGATGGATACTGGATGGGAATCTGCCCTGTCTGCATCTTACATAACCAGATGGACCCGAAGAGATCATTCAGGCCTGTGGAGAAGTGCGAACACTTCCAGCAGCTCCGTATTCCGGGAAAGCCATCAGAATTCATTTTCAATAGGCCATCTAAAAGGTTAACGCATGAATCCGTCAATCCGTTAACCCAAAACGTTAACCCCGAGAGAGAGAAATATCTCCTGTCGTACAGCCGGAACAAGTACCAGTTTGTCCTGTATTCCGTTGGTCCGGCGGGAAAGAGGAGCCTGGTCAGGAGCTGCAAGAAGAACGAGAAGCTGCTCCTTGGATCCTGTGAAATAGAGCTGACGTGGGGTCCGGATACAGCTCCAGATACTGAAAGCAAGGATGGTGATAAAGTATCGAAATAATGCAGTTACAGTCGCCAGAGGAAAGGAGGTCGCTGCTGTCTGAAGAGGAACAGAGAGTGTTCTCTGTTCTTGACAGGTATCCGAATTTGTCATTCTCTTGTAAAAGAATTACCACGATCCTGGTCCGAGATGGATACTTGAGTGATTCCAGTAGGTCATCCATCTACCGTGTCCAGAAAATCTTACGGGGTCTTGGGGAAATGGGTCGGGTTGATGTGATTCACCTGCGAACTGCTTCGAGGGGATCTCGATACAAGAAGAGTGTTCTATTTAATGAAGGACGTCGTAAGGGTAAGTGAACTTACGGAGAGGCGGATGCTAATTTCCGTGAGTTCAGGCTCCGCTTCTTCCGTGGGGGAGAAGTAGAGATGGCAAAGAAAAATAAAGGTTCAAAAGCCGGCAACCCGGCAAAGAGTTCTGGAAAGACGAAAAAGAACATCCCGACCCACGTGGGCAAATGGAGAATCGGCGAACTGGTCATAGGGCTGCTTGCGACCCTCATGCTTTTTGTTGGCCTGCTGGCAAGACCCACGTATACCATAGTCGGTCATGTTGTTGTATTCAATGATGGGATAATTGCCCCGGCGATCATATTTGGGGCTGTCGTCTGGGCCGTTATCGAAACCCTGACGCCACCCGGGAAGAGCATCCTGGATCTAATCTGGCGGGCATTCGCTGGCTTTGTCCTTGGAGGATTCATCGGCGGTTTCCTGGGATACGAATTTGGCTTTGCCCAGTACATCATCGTGCCCGCGTTCAACGGCAACGAGGCAGCCGTACTGTACCTGGTATCCATACTGGTTTTCGGTCTCGTTGTCATATGGGATGCAGCCTGGTCTGACAGGAAGGGATATATGGGACAGAAAGGACCAAAGGTAAAATCCCTCAATTTTAAGGAATCCGGATCAGGGAAGGCGGCCCGAAAGTTCTTAGGGCTGTTTATCGCCCTCATATCCGTCTTCCTCATGATTTTCCTCTCTGCGGGGATCGGCCATGCCCTTGTAGCGGGAACCGACAATTCCTCGGTGCTCCAATCCGAGTCCATCACCTCGTACGTTTACGGATCCTCTGGGGCGATACCCTTTGGCCAGGTCAACGGAACGGCGACCTTTGATTTCCCATCCAGTACAGTGAACAACGTCACCTCATACTCAAACCAGGTATGGATCCGTACCAACCTCACCGTTGCGGAGCTGAACAACTTCGCAGTGTCCAAGATATCTATATCTTCTACTGATTCGCATCCCGCAAACGTTTCACTGGGTACGGGTTTCAACGTATCAAGTTTCGAGCCGTTCGCATACCAGTCACTGAAAAACCTAACGTCAGTCTCCTTTTCGATTTCATCATCATCCCTGACGGGAAATCAGTCAGAGAACATCATGATCCTCGTTCAGAGCAACGTTACGAGCATATCAATCAGCTTCCACGTGTATGGCAACACAGGCCTAACGACCATCATCGGGTCTTACAGTGCAGAGCAGACCGGGTACCTCATAGGCACCATATTCACATTCGTTGCTGCCATACTCGTGGCTCCGTGGTACGACATCGGCGTGTTCGACAGGCAGAATTCGGCGAAGAAGGGAGGGAAGTGAGATGTTAAACCGGCTCATATTCCATGTGAAGAAAATCAGGAAGGCGAGGATGAAGATCTCTATTTTCTCCCTGACCTTCATTCCCATGGCCACGTCCTCATCCTCGCTGGGCAGTACCGTTTTCAACAGCATATGGAATCTCCTGATGGGCTTCCTGCAGGTAATAGTCAACGGACTGGGAACAATGTTCGGAGGCATATTCTCCGGGTTCTCCAACTCCATCAATATCATGTTCCAGGGATTCGGTTTTTCGTTAGCCGGGTATGGAGTCTACGGCCCCCTGATGTTTGTCTTCGGCATTGGGATCGCTTTGCTTGCTGGTTTCCTGATACTTGCCCTTGTGGGGCCAATGAGGGATCTCGTGAGCATGGAAGACGATGTGTGAGGCATGAATGTCCATAGCCTCTGCCATTCAGTCGTCCCCCCTCTGGGGGTTCCTGAAGGTTCTATATGCGTTCTTCCAGAACCTCCTCTCGGATCTGGAAAATACCCTGATCCTGCCACTATTTCATTCAGTGACAGGGGATTTTGTCTCGGTATTCAATGCATGGCAGGGGAATTACGGATTCCTGGCCCCAACAATCATTGTGGCATCGGGAGGCATGACATTGGTAGGATTGTTCCTGGTATTCTCCTTCACGGTCCCGATAAAGGATATGGTGAGTGAATAATGTCATATTATGGGGTGAGCCCGCCTTCCCTGATCTCATGGCTGAACCCGCTGGATGCCATTAACAACGTCATACAGATCATCCTGTACTTTTTTGCAATGTCCCTGTACTACCTGGCTGAACTGTTTAACTTAATGCTCAGCGTTATTTTTGGGGTTATTTCCGGAGTCATGGCATCATTCGTGTCGGTGGCCGCATCCATGGGACCGTTTGCGTTGCCTATATTTGTCATCCTGCTCGCCTTATTCATTTCCATCGTACTGATAATGGGCATGATTGTGCATGACCTGCCCGTGGTGGGGGGGGTGGCATGAAATCCATCATTGCCCGTGCCCTGAACGGCAGGAAAAGGTACGTCGTTCCCATTGCACTGATATTTGTATCCCTCATGCTCCTGATCACGCTTGCCCCGGCGGAAAAGCAGATCGCTGCATACAACCCGGACACGACGACTACTACATACACATGGACATGGGATGAATCAGGCCTGTCTACCGAGATCTCGTCATGGTCCATAGGCGGCTATGGAAGCGCTGCACCCGGTGGTACTATCACATACCAAGTGACACTGAGGAACCCATCGACGTCGCCGACCATAAGCTGGTCATTGGGTGGCGTCCCGGGATATTCTGTCTCCGGAGGCACCTCGGGAACCGCCGGAACATATCCCAGCGATTATTCAGGGTCCCCTGTCGCCCCATCGCTCACGTCGGTATCGGGCTCCCCGAACCCGGTTGTGACATCCGGGACAGTCGACTTATCGTCCAATGCGAACTTCGAAGATGTGAACGGAGGGGCATACTCATGGAGCGCATCCGCAGGATCTCTCTCAAGCACAACTGCATCCAACCCGACATGGACGGACTCAGTTGCAGGGTCATATACCATTTCACTGTCGATTTCCACAGACGCTGGTTCCGCATCCAATTCATACACCCAGGTTGTCGAGAACCCCGTTGTCGTTTCCGTCAGTTCAAGCCAAAATCCAGCCGATGTCGGCCAGCAGTTCACCCTCACCGCATCGGCAACCGGCGGCTCAGGGTCATACACTTATCAGTGGTACTCCGGTGCATCAGGATCAGGAACGGCAATTTCGGGTGCCACGGGGTCTACATACACAACATCAGAATCTTCCTCTTCCTCAAGTCCATATGACTTCTACGTGGTGGCCACATCCTCTGGCTTGACCGGCACGTCACCGACATTCGCGGAAACAATTGACCCCACTCTCGGAGTCTCGATAACCTCAAATTTGAATCCGTCAGATGTGGGGCAGAATGTTGTGTTCACGGCTTCTGGTTCTGGCGGTTCCGGCTCCTACAGCAACTACAACTTCTATCTCAATGGGAATTCGGTGCAGTCCACGTCAAGCAGCCAGTGGACAGAGGACTTCACATCCGGTGGATCAAATTCAGTATATGTGGTCATCACGGATACTAATGGTTATACCGCTCAAAGCCCATCCCTGACTCAGATCGTTTACCCCGATCCGCAGGCAGCCATCATCAATGCGATGACTCCGGGCGTATTCTACGTATATTCGTACACCTCAGGGCCGACAGAGGGGGCTGTTCCGTATTCCGACATCAGTTCCTACCCGCTGTCGATGCCAAACTCCTTCCCGAACAACGTGTCAACCTGGACGGGCACGTTCAATGACGGTGGATTCGGGTTTGACTACGGAAATCCATATTACAACGGGCAGTCCTTCCTTGGTCGGCCCAACGTGGCATACCCTTCATCACTGGGTGTCCTGAATACAGAGCCAAGTGGTGGTGCATACGATGAAGGGTACATGGCTGTAACGGTGCTCTATTTCGCTGCCGGGACTTACACGTTTAATGGCGAATATGACGACAACGGGGCAATGTTCATATCCAACAACGGGGTGGACTGGACATCCATCATCGGAAGCAGTGCGTGGGTCAGTCAAGGAGCTACGGCTTATTCAGGTACGGAAACACTCTCGGCAGGATGGTATTTCTTTGCAGTTGACAATGGGAACCTGGGCGGCGGCGCATCAATGTCCGCCCTGAATATTACGGGTGGATCAATCTCCGTCTCCGGCACCCCACCCATCGTGAGCACCACCGATGCGGCGGTGCCGCAGTTCTTCCTGACAGCGGTTATGGGTGGGACAGGCACAGGCTACACTTACAGCCTTACAGGTACCGGGTCCACCTATACGACCCCTGCGTTCAACACCACCCTGGCAGCTGGATCATATACCGAGGATCTGTCCATAACAGATGGGGCAGGTGAAACAGCAACTGCCACGACATCCGAAACCGTGCACTCCGATCCAATAGTATCCGCATCCTCCTCAGTCAGTTCGGCGGATGTCGGGTATAATATAACTTTTTCATCCAGCCCATCAGGAGGGACGGCACCCTATGCATATTCGTGGATCATAAATGGAACGCAGGTGTCCACGTCTCAAGACTTTACCTACTCATTCAGTTCCGCAGGGTTCTATGTTGTCGAAATTACAGTAACTGATAGCCTAGGCGAAACGTATTCCTCGTCTGTGAACGTTACCATAAACAACAACCCTCTTGTTTCGGTGAGCAGCTCGCAGAACCCCACTGACGCTGGCAATTCCATATCCTTCTCTTCCGTTGTTTCTGGAGGGACTGGCACCGACACATATACGTGGACCATAAATGGCGTACGGGAATCCACCGCATCAGCATTCTCCTACTCTTTCACCTCGGCGGGATCATACTACGTCAATGTCACCGTCACTGACGGGGATGGCCATACAGCTTCTTACTCTCTTACGGAGACCGTGAACCCTGATCCTTCGGTTGTGATTCACGTGGTCCATAATCCTACTGACGTCGGGATATGGGTCAATTTCTCTGCATCCATATCCGGCGGGACACCAGGCTATACGTATGCATGGACAGTGAACGGTGAGGCGTATACCACTTCCTATGTGAACTACACATTCACCTCTTCCGGCACATATACTGTATCGCTCACAATCACCGATGCCAGCGGAAACCAGGCATCAAATACCGTGAACGAGGTTGTGAACCCTGACCCCACGGTGTCCATACAGGCCCAGTATGCGACCGTGGATCAGGGGATAAATGACACGCTGTTCGCCCAGGTGACCGGAGGGAGCTCACCCTTCAATTATACATGGTCATTGGGCAGCAAGATCATAAACTACTCCCAGGAGTTCCGCCTCCAATTCACAGATCCCGGGTCATACGCGGTCAACCTCACGGTAACCGATTCCCTGGGCGAGCAAACGGCATCGTCTATCACAATCAAGGTGATTGCCAAACCGTCAGCACTCATTGAGGGATCCAGCCAAACGGATGTTTCCACGACCACGTACTGGGAAGGATTCGGGTCCTATGGTACGGCCCCATACAACTACTACTGGTACCTGAATGGCGTCAACACCTCATCCGGGCTGTATTTCCAGTATTCTTTCCCGAAAACCGGCCCGTATAATATTTCCCTGCTCATCGTGGACAGCCAGGGATCAAAGGCAAGCACATACATGGATATCACGGTGAAACCCCTGCCAGTTGTATCCCCCTCCGAATCCCGGACTACAACGGACATAGGATTTCCAGTGTACTTCAATTCATCCATATCGGGCGGGACGCCATTCTACAATTACACGTGGTCCATATCCGGCATCGGATACGTGGGGTACCAGCAGGATCTCATATATTCTTTCAGCCTGTCAGGTTATTATAATGTCACAGTGAAAGTATCGGATGGTGCTGGAAATTCGGCATCCTCTTCCATTGAGATCCGGATTAATTCCATTCCATCAGTGACGATATCTGCACAGTACCCAAATGTGGATCCCAACGTAACTGACAGCTTCAACTCAGTAATCACAGGAGGCACTCCGGGGTACTCATACTCATGGTACGTGAACGGCTCCCTCTCCGGAAGTGCATCCTCCCTTAACTATTCATTCTCAAGGCCGGGAATTTATCCCGTGAAGCTCCTTGTGGAGGATTCCCAAGGTGATAGTTCAACCCATGTCCTGGACGTCACAGTGGAATCATACCCGGTGGCATCCATAATAGCATCCAGGACGTTACTTGATGCCAATGTCACGGATGCATTCCGGTCTTCAGGATCGGGAGGCGTGGGGCCCTACAGTTACACATGGCTTATTGCCGGGCATATGTATGAGAATGCAACCGTGTCATACTCATTCACCACTCCCGGCAATTACACGGTTCAGCTCATCATTTCCGATTCATTCGGCAAGGACGCATCATCTACCGTAAGTGTAACAGTATACAGTGACCCGGCAGTGTCAGTATCATGGTCCGGAAAGGCTGTAGTTTCCGAGGAATTTCCATTATATGCCAATGTGACTGGCGGCATTGCCCCATACAACATAGCATGGATTTTCCCATCGGGGCAGAGAGAATCCGGAACTTCAATCCAGCACGTATTCTCGTCATCCGGGCCCGATACCATAGAGGCCAGGGTAACGGATTCATCCGGTTACGTGGACACACAGAATTTCACAGTCCAGGTGCACCTCTTCGTCGCCATAGCCGCAAACCAGACATCCGGTCTCGGACCGCTGGCGGTGCAGTTCAGTTCGAGTGTGCTGGGTGGATCGGGATACTCATACAACTGGTCCTTCTCCCCAAACCACTCGTCCCTGCTGCCGAACCCCGTTTACTCTTTCCCTGTGGGCAATTATTCTGTTCATTTCACCGTCTCTAGCGCAAACGGAGCAACCGGATCCAGGAACATCAGCATACAGAGCCTGCCTCCCCCTGTTGAGTTCAATTATTCTTCCAACCTGAACATCACACAGGTATTTCGTTTCACTGCCACCCCTAATTGGGATGCCCAGGGCCCATACAATATGTCATGGTCATTTCCAAATGGCCAGACACTCACCGGCTTAAGCATAAGCTACAAATTTCCTGTATACAACGAGTTCAACCCTGTGATCGCTACATTCTCCTACGACAACGGAAAAACATGGACTCAGGACCTCACAGTGAGGATGATACCTGCCAAACCAACCATTTCATTCTCGCCCCCCAAGGAGATACCCGTTGGGACCATGCTCTCCCTGAATGCCACTGCCACAGCGCCGGACTCATCGACCTTCTCCTATTCATGGGATATCAACGGGTCATCGTATTCCGGGCAGTCGGTGTTATTCTACTTCAGTCATGCGGGAAACTACACCATATCAGTCACCGTGACCGATGGTCTCGGGGCATCTTCGACTTCAACTCAATACATCAGCGTCCTACCACAGGGAACGAACAGCAGCATCGTCCTTTCCTATGAGCAGCACTCCGTTGGGCCTATGACTTATTACACGATCAAGGTGCAGTCACTGCATGGGATCACGGCGGTTGAAGCCTTCATCGGCAGCACTATGTACTCCCCCACAGCGATAAATTCCACGTACACGCCATCAGGGGAGATTGGATATTTCAACCTCACAATGAACCAGGGACAGTTTGATTCGGGAACGTACGGGATAAAGGTGGTTGTTTTCAACAACAATTCTGCGAGCAATTCCATGGTCATGCCCTTTTCTGTCTCCAATTCCCTGTCATCAAACCCGTTCACAATTGGGACACTGATATCATTCTTCGGAGGCCTGTCTAACTTTCTCATTATCATGCTGACACTGGCAGGGATCGGGATAGCAGCCATACAACTGCGCAAGCCACCCATAGACGTTGTCGCTACCAGCGGCGGCAAGACCAAGACATACAAGCTGGACACGAAGAGGTGAAAGAATGGGAACAAAGTTTAG
Organism: Candidatus Sysuiplasma jiujiangense; assembly: GCA_019721075.1. Taxonomy (NCBI): domain Archaea; kingdom Methanobacteriati; phylum Thermoplasmatota; class Thermoplasmata; order Candidatus Sysuiplasmatales; family Candidatus Sysuiplasmataceae; genus Candidatus Sysuiplasma; species Candidatus Sysuiplasma jiujiangense. The sequence goes on along the minus strand of JAHEAD010000024.1, from coordinate 7,234 downwards.
GACAATAAAGAAAAACGGAAAGAAAAGTGTGGTGCCAATGGGCACCAGGATCACCCGCAAGGAGAGGCAACTGACGCCGAAGCAGATCGAGGACATGACTGGAGTGGGGATAAGGCATCCCGGGACACTCACTGGATTGGGATATCACATCAGCGGCACGGAGGGCGCGAAGCATGCAGCATTGAACAGGGCAATTGGAAAATACGGGAAGAAGGAAACGCTCCGGAAACTCGGGGAGTTGTACAGGCTGGACTACAACAAGCCGGAGCTGAAGACCAGGATAGTGCAGGACATAAGGTATGTATCGGGAGGGAAGAAAAATGACTGAGTTTGGAAGGAGGAAAGACGGGAGAGCATATCCCAAGAGAAAAGGTGTCGGATTCAGTGGGATATCCAAGGTTCTCAGCACGACAGACCTGAAGAAGATTCACATCCATGGCCTGTCCCTGGCAGGATATGCTGTGGACCTGGCGGATGATATCAGGAAGAGGTCTCTGGGGAAAGCCGTAGATAGATATGGCAAAGCTGACACAATGGCGGAACTCTCCCTGCTCAGATCAAAATATAAGGGTAACGAGAGGATGGAAAGAGTGATCGATTCGGACATTGCGTATGTGGCAACGGGAAAGTTTGAGGAGGATTAAATGACAACATTCAGGACAGTAAGGAAAAACGGAAAGAAGAGGGTAGTGCCAATAGAGAAGAGAAAATTTTCGGTTCAGCGAAGGGTGAATTCCAGGGACTTATTGAAATTCGCACCACAAAAGGTTGCCAAAATAATAAGATCATCCGGGTTCGAGAACAGCGATGACGATCCGTTTGAGTTCAAGGGGCCTTCAAGAGAATTCAGCATCAACGGTATGCGTTTGTCTGGGATAAATCAAGTATATCTAGGAGAGGAAGCAGCAAGCTTTTACAGCAGCGGAAAAGAGGTCTCCTCTGTTTTTTATGCCGATATAAGAGGATTCAAGGAAGGAGGAAAGACGAGGATCGGAGGAAGAATGAAATGACAGAATTTAGAACAAAAGGAAAGGGAAAGGAGAGGAAAATATATCCAGTGAAGAAGAGGCAGGCGTTCGGCGTACCAAGGAACCTGGCATACGATGAGGTGCAGGAACTGAGGAAGCAGGGCAAGAGGGCAAGGCTCATCAAGACCAACCAGAGGCTTGACCTTTACGCCCCGTATGAAGGAATGCTGCTTCAAGAATCATCGGCGACAGCGAAGCCGGCCAGAGCGCCTGAACCCGTATCAGTAACCACGGAAAATGCAGCCGGTCCCTCGAAACAGCGTAACATTTCCTATGGCGATAAGGTGGATGTCCGGGAACTCATCGGAATCGACAACCTGCGGGGAAAACTGAACCTGAATTCTGAGGACCTGAAGATGTTCTTTTCGTCCGGTAACATGAAGATAACCATTGACAATGGCACGCTGACTTTCATATCCGTGGACCCGTCACATGTTGCCATGATTCAGGAAACCATGGAGACCAATCTTCCAAACGGATATCTTGATCCCACATCCTATGGGAAGGAATTTTCAACCGAATGGATGAACAATCCGCCAAAAAGCGGAACAAATCTTCGCTGGCCATCCCTGGACTACGAACAAGATTCATGGGATGTCAGGCTGGAAGGGGATCAGCTCAGGCCATTCCTGAACTTCCTCCAGAAAACAAAGGATGATACAGTGAGATTCTCGCTCGAAGGGGATACAAAGAAGGCCAGTGTTGGAATCTACAGGTCTGTTGATGATCCGGATTCATACAAGCCGAAACGTGAGCTGATTGAAACAGTCAGTGCAGTTTCATCAAGGCAGCCCAGGGATGTTCCATCAGGATGGGTTACGTCAGAGAAGGCAACCTTCGCCACAGAATATCTTCGATCAACAATACGGACAATGCTGGGAAGGAATGAATTTCAGAACCCAAAAGAGGCGGTTCTGACCCTCAGGATGAAGCGGGACTATCCAGTGGAGTTTTCTACAAGGAAGATAGGGCCAAATGGTGAGCACATCGAAGTGAAGGGAATCATAGCCCCAAGGATGGAGTGAGATCATGGGAAAGATCACCGATGCGGCAATTGCAGTCATCATCCTCATAATAGGTCTGTGGATCTTTACAAGGCTTGGCCTGAATCTTCCAGCCATCGAGAGCATGTTCCACAAGTTCTTCTTCCCCTCTTCCGGTTCGGCGACCAATGCAACCTCCGGGATCATCATGGGCATGTCCCTGACCGCTTCGAGGATCAGGGAGAAGAGGATCAGGGTAAAGGAATTCCTGAAGAGGAAGATCTTCCTCGAGCGAATTAGAATACTGCCAAAACAGCCTCAAGAAGGAGGTAGAAACCCCTGAATCGAATCGTAATGCCTCTTCTTCTTTTTACAGCCCTTATTGGGCTTGTATTCGTTCCCGTGGTCGATGCATCTCCAACTCCATCCGGACATGTCATCATTTATTCCACTTACCAGGATCCCGATTTATACATCTATGTGCCTGCCAATTCTTCCGGAGTCTCGGTTTATCCGGACTGGCATGTCTACCTGTATGGATCCGGTACCTTCACGTTCTCGATCAACGGCTCGGTGAAGGAATCCGGAGATTCCCTGGGGGCATTCAATTTCACGTATGTGTGGAACGTGCCGGGGGGTGCCCCTGCGAATGCGTTACTCGTTTTCCAGGGGATTTCGTACACCTTTGCCGATATTATCACGGGGCCGCTGTCAAACAAGGTTATCCAGTCCGTGTCCGTATCCTCTTCGTACCCCGGACAGGACCAGTTCCTGACCGTTGCACCGGGCACGGCAGGGGCACTCATGTATCCTGACTGGTCGGTGACGATGCAGAGCACCCAGAACGAGTCATACTCCATATACCTGAACGGCCAGGAGCTCCTCTCCGGCAATGTGTATGGCTCGAAGATTGTGCAGTTCAACATTTCCGGATCGACGGCAACTGTGACCATCGGCCTCGGGAATTCCGTATACAAGTTCCCGAACGAACTTGTTGCCACAATACCGATCCAGAAATACTATGGGCCGCAGCCGCCGTCGCTCCAGTACACCCTATCGCAGTACGAGTACGGAATCGCGAGGGCTTTCGTTGCCAGTGCGTTCGCCATAATAATCGCGCTCTTCACTGCCCGCAAATACCTCCTGGAGAGGGAGAGAAGGGAGGTCATCAGGATATGAAGGACGCAATGGGCAGGGGATTCTTTCAACGGAGAAGAGAGAACGCATTCGAGAATTCCCAGAGATCGGCGGAGGAGAGGAGGGAAGAGCTGAAGAAAGCCTTCGAAACGAAATCTGGGGAGAACATCCAGCGGCTCATGAAGTTCGTATCCCTCCGGTCGCTGGCGAGGGCGATGCTGCCTCAGCTCATCATCGGCGTTATCCTGGCATACGTGGAGTATGACCTGGTGGGCATCACGTACACACTGGTATCAGTCCTGGTCTACGTACCCATGATTTATTTCTACTCAAGAACGCTCAGGACCCGCAACGGAGTATTTATCATGGTTCCCACGTCCGACTTCATGGACTGGGATCGACTCTTTGTCAGCGATGAAATATGGTCACTTGTTGAGAAGAAAACCGGCCTGACACTTGAGCAGGGCCGCATAAATGGAAGGATAACGTACTGGTGCACCGATATAAAATACCTCGAGGGATCAAACATCCCATGGTTTGTCGAGATCGCCTGGGCGCACTACAATCGTGCAAAGTATGCCATGTTTGTGTCAGTCCTCGACGACCTGACGACGATGCTCAAGGATGCACTCCTGGAAGTTGCGAAGCTGAAGCAGACAGGGGACGTGAAGAGCATCACTGAAGGCACAAGACAGTCCAGGGAGCTCATTGGGGCCATCACCTCAGCGCATAAGGACAGCATAATGTCTGTCCTGAGGAAGGGGAGGTTGACGGAGGAGGAGACCAAGATATACGAGAAGGAGGTGGAGGAGCTGCTCAGCAATCCGGAATACCTCCAGGCGCTCATAAAGAAAAGGAGTGAAGCCGCACGGCAAGAAACGTCGTGAAGGACTGGGGAAAGGAACACGCCTTCCGGGACCTGTTCTTCTCCCTGCCCGAGATGAGAGAGAACGAGTTCATAAAGCACCTTTACCAGGCAAACAAAGAGGAGGAGGACGAGGGAGAGAGGGCACCGCCCCTGGCTATGATATTCGATGATGGTGGGAAAAGAATGCCCATGAGCGATGAGAGGACGGCAATAAGCCTCGTAAACATGCCCAGGACACTAAGATTCATTGCAAGGAGGGACAATGATGAGTGATACTGAAACGCCCGAAGGCCTCAGGATGCTGTATGACCTGCTGGTCAAGGCTTCAGAATATCCCGGGGAAGCCGCAGACAATCCCCGGAATTTATACAGCTGGGGAAAGAAGCTGAAGTCCCTGCACCAGATCATGTCCGCGTATCACGATCCTGAGTACCTGCAGGAATACAGGCTGGCACAGAAGAACATCCGGGAACTGTCAGGAAACTATCCATCCGAGCAATACATTGTGGATGGTTACGAGGCACTGTACGAATGGCTTGGTTCATTGTCAAGGTTATACAAGCGTCTTGGCCTGATGATTCCCGAGAACATGACGTACACGGAAGGGGGAGAGGAGGGAATATGACGGGGAATACGAGCGGCAAAGACGATCCAATGAAAAACAGCGTGTGGCTGCTGCAGTGGATCCGCAACCGGATAAAGAAGAACCGCAACCTCATAGCACTGTTCATTGGCGACACGGGATCAGGGAAATCCCTGTCATCCATACGGCTTGCCGAGAGGGTTGACCCCAATTTCTCAGTGGACAGGATCGTGTTCACCGTGAAGGATTTCCTTGCGCTGGTGAACCAGGGGCTTCCTCCCGGGTCGGTCATAGTGTTCGACGATGCCGGACTGGGGATAAACGCCAGGTTGTGGCAGGAGATGTCTGCCCGTGTCTTCGGGATGCTCACCCAGGGATTCAGGTACAAGCAGATACTGACCTTCATCACAGTTCCGGACGAGACGTTCATTGAAAGACAGAGCAGGAAACTGGTGCACATACGGTTTGAATCGACCGATGTGCAGGGGGTCATGAAGATGAAACTGCTTTCAAGGAACACGTTCGACCCGGAACGTCCCCTTGGAAAGTTCCCGAGGATCCACAGGGGGATATCGGAGATAAAGGTCATGATGGTCAAGTTCCAGCTTCCCGCCAAGGAGTTGTGGGAGAAATATGAGGCAAAGAAGAAGGAGTACATGGAGACGAGGTTCAGGGAGTTCCAGGAGGAACTGGAACTGCTGAACGGGGACAGGTTGCTGATAAAGAATGGAATGCCTGCCGTATCGGTCCAGTGTGACGAGTGCGGTTATGAGTGGGACTATTCCGGCCACAGGGCAGTGGCGAGGTGCCCAAACTGTGATCACCGGATATATGTGTCGGATTTGGAGGAAAAGGAGGAAACAGGCGTGAAGGTGAAGTGCAGGCACTGCGGCTATTCCTGGACGTATACGGGCGGTGCCAAGCGCACTGTGTGCCCGAACTGCGAGCAGCACGTCAACGTGGTTAAAGACGTTGCGGGAACCATGCAGGAGGATCCCTTCGATCCTATGAACACTCCGTACAGGCCTGGGATGACAAAGGAGGAGATATTCGACATCATGGCGGAGAGCATGATCCGCAAGGGCAATAAGATCACGCCTGAAATGAAGGACCTGATGGAGAGGCTTGCAGAGGGGGTAGCAAAGCATGGAGAGAAGAAGTTGGAAGACGACGGCGACAGGAAGAAGGGGGACAGCAAGGATGATAGCCAGGAATGATGGCATGCCGGACGGCATGTGCCACTTACATGCCAGCCACGCGGAAGCCGTGATATCAGGGGAAAATGATGGGAAATGGCATGTGGCGGCGGTTGCTCTCCTATTATTATATATACATGATTCAAGCGGCGATCCTAGGTCGATTTTTTGGTCGGTTTAAATACTGGAGGTTGAAAGAATGAAGACGGAGGAGGAAAAATACAGGATAAAGAGCAGGAAGCAGTACGCAAGGCAGGTATGGTCAATGGACGGCAAGGCCATAATCGTGGATCCCCTGGATCCGGATAAACCTGAAATTGAGAACGTGCACAGAAAGGAGGAATGAAAATGGCAAAGAAGTGGATAACAAAGGGAAAGGGAGAAGAGAAAAAGCACATACTGATGGATAGCAGCAGGACCGTGATGGAAATACGGATCAAGAATCCGGGACCTTCAGTCAGGGATCTGGAAAGGGAAGCATGGGGAATCCTCGGAGATCTCTCCAAGGTGACAAGCGTGGATCAGCTGCTGCTGCAGATGCGGAAATACTCAGGCACGTTGGGAGATTATTCCGCATTCAACTCAATACTGATTCAGGACCAGTTCCCAAATCCCTCAATTGTCAGGTCAAGAAATGAGTGGAAATACTTCGGAAGGGACGTCAAGGATGATGCCAACCCCATATCAGTACTCTATCCTGTGGGCATCGCAGGGAAGGACGGTCCCGGGAAGGTGAAAGCCTTCATAGAAGAAAAGAGAAGAGAAGGGCTGAGCGATGAGGCCATAGATGAGCTGGTGAAGGAGAAGTTCAATCTCCAGGGAGGCGGTTCCGCCCATGTCTTCAGCACCGGTACTGTATATGACATATCACAAACGTTGGTGATACCGGGAAAGGGAAAGCCCGTTGAGGAGGACGTCAAGGCGACAAAACTGTATGGTATCCTGAAGAAGATAGCAAAAGAGCATTACACTGTGGAGGAAGGTTCCATAAAGAACGGTGCAAGAGGATATACTGCGCATTCGGATGAAGGACAGAAAATCGTGGTCATGAAAATACCGGGAGAGGACACCAATATGTTACATACTCTCATACACGAGATGTCACATGCAAGACTAGAGCATCTTTACAAGAAACTGCCAAGAGGGATCGCTGAATCTGAGGCGGAACTTTCCACTTACATGGTTGGTTCGCATTTTGGGTTTGACTTCAAAGACGACTCATCGGCATACATGAAGGGATGGCTTGATAATGCCAGGTCCCAAGGAGAAGATTTCGGGAAGGAGAACCTTGATAGGGTTATGAACAACGCAAGGTGGCTGATAAACGAGATATCCGGGAAACTCTGATTCATCAATCGCCGAATTTTTTCCCAGGAGAGCTGAGATCTCACCCTCGAGGGCCTGAGATCTCGGATATTAATTATGGAAGTGGTTCCCAA
>JAHEAD010000023.1 GCA_019721075.1 Candidatus Sysuiplasma jiujiangense | reverse complement strand
TTGTAATCTATGCCTTGTTCCCGCGCCCAATCCGCCAACTTCATTTGACCCTACATAAGCACATATGGTATTGAAGTTTCCTGCTGCTAATTACCCTTTTACCACATAACGACGGAGGAGCGACAGCAGCTGCGCGCGCAGCTGCAGGCAGGGTCCATCATTAATATAGCATTTCTCATCTATGTGAGACTGCTGTGCATATGGCTGTAAAAGCATTTGTATTTGTCGTTGCGGCCGTTCTGGCAGGCGTCGCATTGATGCCTGCCCTGCCTTCGGCAGCCGCTGCAGCTTCAGATCCGGAGATTATCGCGAAGGTCGTGAACATCAGCGGACAGCCCGTTGCAAACGCGACAGTCATTATCAAGAATGTCTCCAGCGGGAATTCCGGCTCATACAAAACAGGTTCAAACGGGACAGTGACGCAGTCTGTCAGCCCCGGTAAGTACGACATAACGGCTCTTCTCTCCGGATACAGCGCGAACAGGACGTATATCAACGAAAGCATTCAGACAGCTGATTTCTATGCCAACTTCACCATGTACGAGCTTCAGGGAAATCTTACAGGTTACGTGAACAACGGTTTCGTCTCGCTGCCTATGGCGACGGTGGTACTGAACAACTCAACCGTTGCCTTCACCACCCATACGAGCGAGCCCCTTGGAGAATATTCATTCAGCAATATACCCGGGGGGAAGTTCAACGTCACCGTCAGCAAGGCAGGCTACTTCACCAACAGCACGACCATCAGGATCGTTCAGGGCGTCCACTCCTGGCTGAATTTCACGCTCAGGCCGCTTCTCGGCGAACTGATCGGCGTTGTGAACGCGACCAACAGCCTGGGCCGCATTATACCGCTGGGCGGTGCGAACGTGACGCTGATCAGCTCAAACGGATCGTTCCGCCGCACGGTTACTGACAGCAGCGGCCTGTACGAGTTTGTCAATGTATCGCAGGGAAACTACATAGTGAGAGTGGAGAAGGGGGGATTCTCCCCGGGGGAAAGCTCGGTGACAATACAGCTGTCCAGGATTGTATCCCTGAACTTCACGCTCGTGGCGCTGTCCCACTCATACATCTTCCCGGTGTCCGGCTTTATCGGCAAGCTGGATCTCAACCATTCGCTCATGTTTATCGCGCTCGCGCTTTCCATCATAATTGTGGCGGGCAGCGTCACACTACTGAACAAGAGCTACAACTGGAAGGAGTCGCCGGAAAGCAAAAAGGGAAAGAATGAAGACACCGATACAGGCAGGAAAGAAAGCTGACAGGTGGTCGGATGAATGCCCGGCTTGTTCTTTTCGACATGGACGGCGTGCTGGTGGATACACCGAGTTCATGGGTGACGGTCCACAGGCACTTTGGCGTGGACAACGGTGAGAACGCAAAGCTTTTTTTTGAAGGCAGGATAGACCAGATGGAATTCATGCGCTCCGATATCCGGCTGTGGATGGAAAAGAAACCGGATCTCTGCCTTGGCGACATAAAGGCGATACTGGGCGGGGTGGGACTGATGAAGGGAGCCTCAAGGACTGTTGCCGAACTCAAAAGGCAGGGAGTAAGGACGGCGATCGTGAGCGGCGGAATTGATCTGCTTGCGCAGCAGGTGGCTGAAATGACGGGAATAGATTACCAGGTTGCAAACGGCCTCGAGGCGGACGGAACGGGCAGACTGACGGGGGAGGGTATACTGAGAGTTGACATAAGGGACAAATCGAAATGTGCAGCGGAGATCATGAAGAGCGAAGGCGTCGCCAGGGAGGAGTGCCTCGCCGTGGGTGACGGGCCGACTGACATTTCCATGTTCAGGATGGCCGGGAAGTGCATTGCATTCAATCCCTGGAACAGGAGCATAGAGGAGGCGGCTGACTATGTCATCCGTGAAAAGGATCTGAGCGCAATACTTTCATTCGTGAAGGGCGGAAGGCGATGACCGGCGGAGAGGATTTCGATGTAGAGTGCCCCGCATGCGGCAGGGTGACGGCCCACTCGCTGGTGCATGCCAAGAGAGGCGTGAAGAGGGAGGGAATGGAATTCACGCTGAGGTGTTCCGAATGCCTCAGCATACAGAAGAGAGTCTTCTCCGAGGAGAAGCTCGTCGACATACCGTACGTGCTCAGCAGCGAGGGAACCTCGGCAAGGGGGATGACAAAGCTGTTCAGCGACGAGAGCGTCGTGGTCGGGGAGGAGATGTACCTCGGCAACAGCAGATGCGTCGTCACTGCGATAGACACCAGGAACGGAAGGGCGGCACAGGCAAAGTGCACTGACATAGTGTCGATATGGGCCAGGACTTCAGCCGTCAGGTTTGTCAGGGTTTCCGTGAACCAGGGATCCAGAACGATATCGCTCAGGATTGAGGCGCAGCCGGAGGAGGAGTTCACAATAGGCGACATCATCGAGACGGGCAGGGGAAAGGCAGTGATCACAAGCATAAAGACAGAGAACAGCTCCGTGAAGAGGGGGGCCGTGGAGGCGAGCGGAATTGTCAGGGTTTACGCCAGGATGATAAGGGAGGCGCGGGGACACCATCCGCGACCTGTCGCAGGCGGCAGGACTGCCGACTGACATGCGCCTCCGGGACGGCAGTATGATTTTACACATCAGGGAAACGGTGGAGGCGCATTGCAGGGAACTCTTCGCCTGGTGGACTGATTACACTGACCAGGACTCCGCGGACAACAGGTACATGAAGGTCAGCAGGAAGGTAATCTCAAGGGAGGGGAATATCGTCAGAATGGCGGACACATTCACGAGACCGCTGCACTTCACGGACAGGACTGTTGCCGTGCTTAAGCCGCCGGGAGATGTGGAGTTTGAGTCAGAAAGCAGGCTCTGGAATATCAGCGGACACTATAGAATGCGCGGCGAGGGGAACAGCTGTGTCCTGGAGGGCATGATAAACCTGAGACCGAAGGGCGCCTGGAGGATCATACTCAATCTCCCTCCCGCAAGATACTGGATAAGGAAGGGCATCATGCTTGACACCAGGGAACACATGAATGATTTCCTGTCCGACAGATCGAAAGGGAAGACAGGTGCCGGCAGTAATTGAAGGCATCCGGATAGTCCGCTGGGAGGGGGCCTATTTTCCTGCGGAGGACACTGTCCTGATCCTCAAATCGATAGGAGACGGCAACGGAAATTTCCTGGATGTCGGGACAGGGACAGGCATAGTTGGAATCGGCGCCGCACTGAAGGGCTATGCAGTCGTTTCCACCGATATCGATATGGACTGTCTGCGGGCTGCGGCCGAAAATGCGGAAGCCAACGGCGCAGCCGTAGGCTTTGTGAGATGCGACCTTGCGGGAGCGCTCAGGGGACCGTTTGATATAATCGCGTTCAACCCGCCCTATCTTCCGGAGGAAGGACTGCCGGACAGGCAGCTCACGGGAGGAGAAAGGGGATTCGAGCTGGCGCTGAGACTCCTTTACCAGGCGCGTGATCTGCTTTCAGAGAAAGGCAGGGTGCTGATTGTTCTCAGTTCCATGAGCAGTATCGGGGAATTTGCCCGCCTTGCAGGAAGAGACTGGAAAATAGCGACGGCCGATTCGGTGAAGCTCAATTTCGAAACGCTCCATCTTGTAGAAGCGAGGCTGAGGCGCGGCCGGGAAAAACTGCTACCGGGCGCTCTCCCTGATGATGCTTGAGAGCAGGGAACTTATCTCCTTTCCGTCCAGTTTGCCGCGAAGCTCCTTCATTGCGAGACCCATCAGCGGGCTCAGCGCAGCTTCCCCGCGTTCGCTGATTAGCTCATGGTGCTCCGCAACGATCCTCCTGATTATGCGTTCGGCGTCCGAACGGCTCACAGCGGACGCCGCCGCCTCCAGGCATTCCTGTATGTCCTTTCCGGACACGACGCACTTTATTATCTGCTCTACCGCCTCCTTCGCAAATCTGCCTTCGGCCAGTGCCTTCATCACTGTTTCCAGAAAGACGGGACTGTCCGCGCTCCGGCCGTACAGTTTCTCCGCCTCCGGAAGATAGTTGAGAAGTATCCTGGCGAGGACGGAGGCATTCCCGTAGTTTGAGCACATACCCGTGAACAGTGCTGTCCAGCCCTCCTCGGCAAGCTGTGTTGCCTGCTGGATGTGTATACCGAAATCATCCGACAGTTTCCGTGCCTGAACATCGAATGGCTCGGGGAGGTCGGCTTTCAGTCTCTCCGTCCATTCATGCCCGACTGAAACCGGAAGGACGTCCGTTTCGGGGTACATCCTCGCGCTGCCGGGCAGAGGCCTGCTGTATGCTGTTGTCCCGTCCTCCTTCGCGTCGCGTGTTTCCTCCGGAACGCCGGACAGCGACATTGCTGCCCTGGAGGCAACGGTCCTGAAAATGGTGTCCATCATCCCGGCCTCCGCCGCACAAAGCACGAAGGCGTCATTTTCGCCCAGTTTGAGATGACGCGATACACGCTCCTTCTCCTCTTCGCTTATGCCGTAGGCAGGAAGCTCGTCCGAGTGCAGTATTCCCTTCACACCAAGCGGCCTCAGGTACTGGGCTATTTCCCTTCCGATTACACTGTTTCCGTCCTTCTGGAGCGTTCCGCGGAAGCCAATCAGCGCCATCGCCCCTATCCGCTCCGCCTTCTTCAGTGCCGAGGCAATCAGGGCGGATTCCGATCCGGACAGAAGCGGTGTCACGTCTGTCCAGCGCCCGCCCGCACGCGCCTTCCTTTCCCTGAGGAGGGCACGCGCATCGATAAGGCGCCTCTGCCTGAGAGCCTCACCGGCCGCTATCCTGGGAAGCATTTCCAGCTCCTGGACACCTTTTATCTCGACCCTTGAGCCTCCCTCCACCGATATGTTGATGTCCTCCCTGATGGTGCCTATGCCTCTCCTTACGTTGCCTGCGGCCCTCAGCAGCATTCCGATCTTTCTTGCAGTCTCCTTCAGCAGTTCAGGCGAATCTATGTCCGGTTCGGTTGCGATCTCCAGCAGCGGAACACCGAGCCTGTCAAGCCTGTAGACCACGCTTCTGTCCTTCCGCTCAATCTTCCTGCAGGCATCCTCTTCGCAGCAGACAGACTGAATGCCTATCCGCCTGCCGCCGACTTCGACGTAGCCGCCGGTGGAGATCAGCGCGGTACGCTGGAATCCGGAAGTGTTTGAACCGTCCACAACGATCTTCCTCATGAAATGTATTTCATCAACCGGTTCAGAGTGCAGAAGCAGTGCAACCTTCAGACCGATGGACAGGGCATCCATGTTGGCCTCATGCGGCGGCTCCTCGTCAAGCTCCACGAGGCAGCTGTTTTCGCTTATCTCATATTCGTAGAGAAGGTCCAGCGAGGACTGCCACAGTGCGGCAGCATCTGTTTCACCCATTTCCGACCTTGATGCGCGCAGCTTCCGTACGACCTTCCCCTTTACGGCATCGTTCAGCGCTGAACCGCAGCTGCAGAACAGTTTCTTTGTATCGAGCTGCTGGTGTATCTCGAGACCGGCCTTTATCCTGACAGTTTCAGACAAGTTTCTCAGCACCTTCCCGCCTGCAGGTTATCTCCCCCGAAATGCTGCTCTCCATCAGTTTCCTGACATCCTCCAGCCTGCTGTGATGTCCAAGCACCCACCTCAGCTTCACATAGGCAACCTCCGGAAGCATGTCTGAGCCGTTTATCACGCCTGCCTTCAGCATGTCCCTTCCCGTCGAATACACCTTCAGATCCACTGTTCCGTACAGGCACTGGGTGGTCGCGACAACAGGCATTCCCTCTGAAACCCTCTTCCTGATGCAGCCGACGAGCTCAGAGCTAACATGGCCAAGGCCTGTTCCTGCAATAACCACTCCCTTCTTTCCTTCTGTAATGCGCATGAATTCGTCGCCGTCAAGGTCCGGATAAAACTGCACCAGCGATACGCCGTCAGACATCTTCGTGTCCGCCTCCACCTTTCCACCGGATGCATGCCTGTATTCGGACAGATACCTTATGCCTCCGTCCACGAGTGCTATCGGCTCGCAGTTGATGCTCCTGAACGCATCTCTCCTGCTTGAATGCATTTTCCTGACCTTTGTTCCGCGGTGAACAGCGCATTCCGTATCCGACGATGAGGAATGCATTACGACGACCACCTCGCCCACGTCGCTTTCTGCCGCGACTCTTGCGGAACAGAGGAGATTCAGATAGCCGTCAAAAGACGGTCTGTCCGGGGATCTCTGCGCGCCGACAAGAACGACCGGACCCGTCATGTTCTTCAGCATGAATGAAAGCGCCGCAGCTGTATAGGACATCGTGTCTGTGCCATGTGCAATCAGCACACCCCTGTAGCCCGCGTTCAGCCTGGATGCAGCTTCCTCTGCAAGCGCTTTCCATTCGCTGTAACCGAAATTCTCGCTCATTTCCGAGAAAAGCGTTTCGCCCTCGAGTCTGCAGACAGACGAAATCTCCGGTACAAGTGAAACGATTCCTTCGGCGTCATATGCCGGAAACACGCCACCCGTCCTGTAATCGACGAAACTTGCTATCGTGCCGCCGGTTCCCACAAAAGCCACCCTCCTGTCGCTCTTCCCGTCACCGGCGTGTCTGGCCGCGCCCGAGCGGCGGTGCGCCGGTTTCGGCTGCTTTTCGACGAGTTCCACTTCGGTGTGCCTGCCGTATTTCACACCGATATTGTATCCGGACCTGAGCTTGAGAACGAGTACATCGCCGGAGCTGAATTCGTCACGGGGCATGAGTATGCCGGCAAAAACCTTCTCTCTGTCTCTTACCCTTATCAGGTCGCCCGATTCTATGCCTGCGGCACTGAGTTTTTCCGCGACCGCGTCCCCATCGGCAGCCTTTTTCATCACCATATTCAATGCCTGCAGTCTTAAAACATTTACCCATATCCGAAGGCACACGGAGCCGCAGAATCGAAATTGATTTAGAAACGAATAGCATGGAAGGGCGCGGTAGAGAACAGGTGGAAGAGAAGGAATACGGATCCGGCGGTCTGCATTACACAGAACGCAGGAGCAGGAGGATCAGAAGGCTGAGCATTTCTGTGGACGCATCATGCAACATCATTGTCCGTGTCCCCGAGGGCGCCTCAAGGAAGGAAATACACAATTTCATTCTCCAGAACAGGAAATGGATTGACGACAGCGTGGCGGAAATGGCGGCAATGGAGAGGATTACAATCGACGGAAGCAGCGGCTCGAAGGCGGTTTACGGCGGAAGGGTGCTGGATGTCGAGGTTTGCGAACAGCCGGGGGGAGGATACTACACACTGCTGGAGAACTCAGGAAAACTGAAACTCTTCTGCGGGGATGGGGAGCAGGAAAGAGTCCGCATCATCAGCATGTTCTACGCCGAAAGGACGCTAGATTTCCTGAAGCGCAAAATACCGGAATGGGAGATAGCGACGGGACTGCGTGCGGCAAAATACGAGATTAAAAACTTCAGGAGCAAATGGGGGAGCTGTTCTCCCGGCGGGACAATAAGATTCAATTCAAGGCTGTCCCTGTTCCCGGAGGAGGTAATGGAGTATGTTGTCGTGCATGAACTGTGCCACCTGAGGCACAGGAGGCATGATGAAAAATTCTGGCATTCGGTGGCAAACCACATACCCGATTTCATGGACAGAAGAAGGGCATTGAGGAAGTGGGCACTCAAAACGCGGTTTGCCTGGTAGGCCGTCAGATGCTCATCCACAGTATTGCGGCAAATATCAGGACGGTGCCTCCGAATTCGAAAAGGGTGAACTGCTCGTCCAGAATGAATACAGATATCAGTATGCTGACCACCGGCTCGAAAAGCGTTATGACTGTCGATGCTGTGGCTGTCAGCCCCCTGAGGCCGCGGAACCAGAGCAGGAAGGGAACAATCGTGCACATAACGGAAAGATACAGGACGGAAGAGGCCGGGCCGGCATTATACCAGAGCGATGCGGAGAGATTCCCGGTCACCGCCGAATAGACGGATACAAAGATCGCGGCGCATATGAATGAACCGGTGAACAGTTCAACAGGCTCGGCTTCGCCCGACTGGCTTTTAGTGACGACGATATAGACCGATGTGAACAGCGCCCCGAGAAGCAGTGCGAGCGCACCGTAGAGTGAGGATGAGACGCCGCCGCTCCCAATGACGCCGGAGGTGAACACTATGCCGAATACGCCGATGCCGACCGCCGGCCAGCGCCTGGAGCTGAGTTTCTCGCTGATGAGAAAATAGGCAAGCACCGGAACGATGATCGGTCCGGTGTTCAGAAGTACTGCAGCTTCTGCGGCCGTGGTTGTCACCTGGCCGACATACTGGAAAAGGAAGGAGAGGGACAGTATGAAGCCGACGAGAAGCGTCCGCCTTGTTACAAGACGGCCGAATTTTCCTTTCCTGAGATAGTGGATGAGCATCATGAGCAGTGCGGCAACAATGAAACGCCATGCAAGGAAGCTGTAGGGGTTGACAGTTTCGAGACCTACCTTGATGACCGGGAAGGATGTGCCCCATAAGGCTGCGGCAGAAAGAGTGGCTGCCACTGCTGCAAGTCTCTTCCTGTCCATCGTTTTCACGGTTGCGGAGGCGGTTGATAAACCTTGCGCTGTTACGCAGCATGCAGCGGGTATCCAGGTATGCCGGCGCAAAATGCCTGAAATGCGCGATCTGTAAAGTATTATTATTGATCCGCTGTTTGGTGTAAACGATATGCGGATACTGGTAGTCGGCGGAGGATGCAGGGAGCACATCATTTCCGAAAGATTGCGGTCTGAGGGAAACAGCATTGTTTCCGTAATGAGGAACAAAAATCCCGGCATAGCACGCATCTCATCCGCACTGGCCCTCAGGGAGGAGAACGAAGTTGCGGGAACGGTCGATTTTGCTGTGGAGAATGGTGCCGATTTTGCAGTAATCGGACCAGAGGGGCCTCTGGCCGCAGGACTCCCGGATGCACTGCAGAAGCGCGGTATAAAATGTTTCGGTCCCACGCTTGGCGCCGCGGAGATAGAGACCTCAAAGGCATTTGCAAGAAGGCTGATGGAAAAGTACGGCATACCCGGAAATCCGGGATATGCCGTATTCGAAAACTACACGGACGCAGCCGGATTTATCGACAACTGCTCCTATGATGTCGTGGTAAAACCAAGCGGTCTGACAGGCGGAAAGGGCGTCAGGATAGTCGGTGAACAGCTCGGCGACAACGCTGATGCAAAGATATACGTGAAGGAGCTGCTCGGCGGGAAGGGCGCGTCGGTTGTCATCGAAGAAAGACTCATCGGGGAGGAGTTCAGCCTGCAGGCGGTAACGGACGGCAGGAAAATGGTTGCATTCCCGCTTGCCCAGGATCACAAGAGGGCTTTCGAGGGGGACAGAGGACCGAACACAGGCGGCATGGGATCCTATACGGCAGGGAACATGCTACTGCCGTTCGTGAGCGAAGCCGACAGGGAGAATGCAATGTACATAACACAGCGCGTTCTTTCAGCGCTGTCATCCGAGGACAGGATGTTCAGGGGACTGATTTACGGCAACTTCATGGTAACTGCGGAAGGTGTCAGACTGCTGGAGTTCAATGCAAGATTTGCTGATCCCGAGGCGATGAATGTCCTCTCCGTGACAGAAGGAAACCTGACGGAGACGCTGGCCTCCGCGGCGGAAGGCAGCGTGAAGAACATGCTCAATTTTGAGAATGTCAGCACAGTGTGCAGGTATTTCGTTCCCAGCGGTTACGGGGAAAAGCCCGTTTCCGGTTCAGAGATAAGGATAGAAGAGGAAGGCGTTCGCAGTAGCGGCGTCATGCTGTATTTCGGATCTGTAAATGCGGAAGGCGGGAGACTGCTCACAACCGCTTCCCGCTCCTTCGCCCTGCTTGCAAAAGGGGACGAACCCTGGGAGGCGGCAGGCAAGATTGAAAACGCATCCAGGTTTGTATCCGGGCCGGTTTACAGCAGAAGGGATATAGGAACGAAAGAGGAAATGGAAAGGAAGAGAATGATCGGAGAGAAACTGCATGGAAGAATCTGATGAGAGGCTGCTCGCATGGCGCTTGTGAATTTTGAAGCGGTGATGGCGGAAGTTGAGAGGGAGCTTGACGAGAGGGACGAACTGAGGGAGATTGCAATCAGAAAATCAAGGGAAATAGTGAGGACATCCTCTGAACTGATATTCAAACTGCACACAGACCGGCAAGGCAGGGATGTTGTTGAAGGCTTCAGGCAACTGAAATCAAGCGTCATGGAGCTCGAAACGCTTCTTGCCGACAACTGGGAGATCTATTACAGCGGATTTGTTGAGGAGGCACTGCAGGAATACGTCGAGGCGTCTCTCTTCAGATGCGTTATGACCGGAAGGGAGATACCGACGCATTTGCAGATGAAAGTGGACGCTTCCGTCTACATCCTCGGCCTCTCCGACCTCATAGGAGAACTGAGACGTGCTGCGCTGAACAGTATGATTGACGGAAGGATAGACATGGCGGAAAAACTCGTGGGCGACATGGAAATACTGTATCTGGCAATATCCAGGCTGCACTATCCCTCCAGGCTGACACAGATAAGGAAGAAGCAGGACACGGCGAGGGCCATGCTGGACAGGACGCTAGGCGAGCTGAGCACCGCAATAGCTTCGCGCACAATGAAGAAGGCGGCTGCCGGCAGAGGCAGAGCCGTGCGCGGGAAACAGCGAACATCGGGCGATTGACGGCATTCGCGGGCCGCAGCATTTCAGGACGCATGCCTGTGCCGGAGGCACTTCCCGTGCCAACACTGCAGCGGCAGCGCTCTGTCTTTCAGCGCTGCTCAATAGGTGTATATGCATGAAAAGTATCTCCACGCCGGAAATATGACAGCAGAAATACATTACAAGGTTGATGCGCGTGACCACAGGCTGAACTGCCTGAAGGTCGAGATGCTGCTGACACCTGGAAAAGGTGAAGTGGAATTGAGCATGCCCGTGTGGAGCCCCGGCGCCTATCACGTCGAAGACTATGCAAAACACATAGTCGAGATAGAGGCATTCAGTGCTTCGGGAAGGAAACTGCGGCTGGAGAAAACAGACAAGAGGAACTGGAAATTCAGGGCAGACGGAGGCATGGTTACCGTCAGGTACAGGGTGCATGCGCACACTGTATCCGTCCACCACAGTTTCTTTGACGATTCGCACCTGACAATTAACGGCCCCAGCGTCTTTCTTTCTGCAGCGGGGTTTGAGAAGCTGCCGGCCGAGGTGGAAATAATTCCGCATGAGGGCTGGAACAGCGTATCCACCGGTCTTAGGCTGACGGACGAAAAGTGGAAGTTCAGGGCGGACAACTACGACATACTGCTCGATTCGCCCATAGAGGCGGGAAATCATGAATCGGTGCATTTCACGTACATGGGCAGGGATCATGAGATTGCCATCTACGGCTCAAGCACGATAGACAGGCCGGTATTTGCCGCCGATGTGGAGAAAATAGTGCGCGCGGAAATAGCCATAATGAAGGACGTTCCATACGACAGGTACGTCTTCATATACGACCTGGTACCGGGAGCCGGAGGCGGGCTGGAACATCTTAATTCCACCCACTGTCTTGCAGATCCGTTCCACTTCGGGCTGAGAGAAGAGTATCTGGGCAAACTCAGCACCATATCGCACGAATTCTTCCATCTCTGGAACGTGAAGAGGCTCCGCCCCATGCCGCTTGGTCCATTTGATTATTCGAAGGAGGTGTACACGAAACTGCTCTGGTTCTCCGAGGGGTTCACTTCCTACTACACCCATGCCGCACTGAGAAAGGCACGCATAGTTTCGACAGGCGAGCTGATGAGGGGTCATGCGAGGGCGGCCGAAACGTTTCTCGGCACGCCCGGGAGATACTACCAGAGCGCAGAGGAGTCGAGTTTCGACACATGGATCAAGTTCTACAAACCGGAAGAAAACACGGTAAACAGCGTGATATCCTACTATACAAAGGGCCAGCTGATAGGCATGCTCCTGGATATTTTCATAATAGATGCCACAGGCGGCAGCAAGAGGCTTGACGATGTGATGCGTCTGCTCTACCAGCGAACATACAAAAAAGGGAGGGGCTTCACGGAGGATGACTTCATCGACGCTCTTCAGTCGGTCTCAGGGAAAGAATGCGAAACCATCTACAGAGAAATGATCTCCTCCAGGGGAGATCTGCCCTTCGGCAGATATCTTTCGCTGGCAGGCATCGAAATGAAGTGGGAGAAGGAAAGGAAGGAGGGATACCTGGGCATCAGGATGTCGGAGAGCGCACCGGAAACAGTGGCGAACGTCCTTGAGGGGACCGGCGCAGCCGGCGCTGCCTTACTTCCCGGAGACGAGCTGATTGCTGTCGACGGAATGAGGGTGAAACCTGCCGACATAGCGGGCAGGATCAGGGAGCATCAGCCCGGCGAGACTGTCGCCGTGACAGTCTCAAGATTCGGCGTGCTGAAGGAGATACGCGTGAAACTGGGAGAGAGGCCGGGAACGCTGAGATTCGTTCAGTCGAAAAATGCAGGCATGAAACAGAAAAATAACTTCGAGAAATGGGCATACGCAAAATGGAAGGACGGCATAAGCTACGAGAATGTGAAGGATCCGCAGTCGTACAGGAAGAGGTACGACATCATCTGATGCGCCGCCGGACATGGCAGGAAGGGGCGCATCGGTCTCATCCCGGAAGAACGGCAAGCCTGTTGAAGAAAAGGAGCGACAGCTCGGGTATGAAGAGCCTTGCGTCTTCAACCGCCCTTCCCCTGGTCAGAAAACCGGCGTAGGAGTATCTGCCGCCGACTGCATAGAAACCGACATCGCTGTAAACATCGTCCAGGCTGCCGCTCTTCGTTCCCGTAATGCCCTCGGGGAGGAGGAGTGACAGCCTGCTCCTGTCATGCTGGGACCGCATTAATTCCTCAAACACCGTGCCCTGGCTGCCTGCTGCGCCTCCCGACTCACGGCGGGTATGCAATTTTATCAGCCTGAAAACATCCTGAAGCGATGTCACATTGTCCATGCCCCTCTTCCTCGATTCAAAGTCGAGCATCCGGCGCCGCAGATGCGTATGCGGCATGCCGCGGGCCGATATGTGTGCGTTTATGGAGGGCATACCGTACCTGTCTATCAGGAAGTTTGTTGCCGTGTTGTCGCTGACATCTATCATCATGGACAGCAGTGAACGGATTGTGAGCTCCGACCCGGCAAAGAATTTCAGCATGCTGTCGTCGCCGGGCCTGATGTCATCCACGGCCGCAGTGTCGTCGAGCCTGCCGTCCTTCTCCAGCGCATAATCGAGAATGAAAAGCTTGATTATGCTTGCTGCGGGAAATTCGGACGACGTATTGTGTTCGAAGACGAAACTGCCGTCAGCGCTCTCCATGTATATGGAAGTGTCCCGGCCGAACTTTTCGACGATGCCGTTCAGTTTCTCTTCAAGGGCTGCAGCCAGAATGATTCACCCGCCGTACGGAATGCTCATAAGCAGGGAGGTTAAAAAGACAGTTCTTCCGAGAGGCTGTCCGCAATGGTTTATCAACAATGCATGCAATTGACCTGCTGCGCGAACACCATGAAACAGCAGGAAAAGGCCGCACGGAAGCTGCTGGAATCACTCGGAGCCGGCAGGGAGACGGCGGACACGCTTATTCGCGAAGGGAGGGAAGCCGATTCTGTCGCGGACAGCATATCGGGAAAAAACCTGTGGTCACTTAAACCGGAGAAAGGCATCGCACTGTACGCCGCCGCCAGGTATACGGAACCGGATCTCTGCGTGGAAACGGGTGTAGGACCCGGCGTATCCACGACCTTCACGCTGTCTGCACTGGAAAGAACGGGGAAGGGGATGCTGCACTCCATTGATCTCGGCGTGAAATACGGTGACGAGGAGGAGGTGCATGAAGTGGGTTTTCTTGTTCCTCCGCTGCTGAGGAAAAGATGGACACTCCATACGGGTGACGCCGGAAAACTGATCAGGCCGCTGCTCGAGGAACTCGGGGACATACAATTTTTCCTGCACGACAGCAGGCACACTTACAGGCATGTCATGCTTGAACTGTCGGAGGTGTGGAAGCACATGCGCAGGGGAATAATTTTCGTTGACAACTGCACCTGGACCGGAGCGCCCTCCGATTTTGCGCGCAGAGCCGGTGCGCAGGTCCTCAATCTCAGCGATGAGGCCGGCGGTTTCTGCGCAATCAGAAAGAAAATCTGAAACAGGCGCCGGCGGCACAGAAGATTTAATAAGCACCTTCAAAATGGAAACAGACGGGTGTTTCCGAATTGGCATGGAGCGGCGTACTTAACAGAATTGATGACTACAGGTTCGAAATACCCAGGAACTACAAGCAGGGGATGAGGACATCCACCGTCGTCTACTCTGATGACAGGATGATCGAGTCGATAAAGCAGGACAACGCGCTCGAGCAGGCGGCCAACATCGCCATGATGCCTGGCATTGTCGGCAAAGCGCTGGCTATGCCAGACATACATTGGGGCTACGGTTTTCCCATAGGTGGGATAATAGCAGAAGATGCCGACGAGGGAGTGATATCGCCCGGCGGTCTGGGTTTCGATATAAACTGCGGTGTCCGGATGGTCAGAACGGATCTTCAGTACAGCGACATAAAGGACAGGGTCAGGGAGATCGTGGACCTGCTGTTCAGGCTCGTTCCCTGCGGCGTCGGATCCGAGGGGAAGGTGAACGCGAAGGGCAGCGAGATCGACCGCGTACTTGAGGGAGGGGCGCACTGGGCTGTCGAGAACGGATACGGATGGAAGGAGGATCTGGATGTTACGGAGGAAAACGGCCTTTATGCTGCAGCCGACTCATCCAAAGTCAGCACAAAGGCCAAACAGAGGGGCAGGACACAGATCGGAACGCTGGGTTCGGGAAACCATTTTCTTGAGATTGACAGGGTTGAAAAGATATTTGACGACAGTGCTGCCAGGAGTTTCGGAATCACGGGGCCCGGGCAGGTGGTGGTCACCGTCCATTCGGGTTCAAGGGGCCTCGGGCATCAGGTAGCGACGGACTACCTCAAAATCATGGAGGAAAACTCCGCCGGTTACGGCTTCACGCTTCCCGACAGGCAGCTCTCATGCGCCCCCATCAAATCCAGGGAGGGAGGCGATTATTTTGCCGCAATGGCAGCGGCAGCCAATTTCGGCTGGGCCAACAGGCAGCTCATACTCCACAGGATCCGGGAGGCATTCTCGAAAGTGCTTTCTTCGACGCCCGAGAATCTCGGGATGCATCTCATATATGATGTTGCCCACAACATAGCCAAGATAGAAGAGTACGAAGTGGAAGGAAAGAGGGTCAGGGCATACATTCACAGGAAGGGTGCTACCCGGGCGCTTCCGGCCGGCCATCCTCTCGTTCCGTCCCGGTATTCCAGTGTCGGGCAACCGGTGATTATTCCGGGGGATATGGGCACCGCAAGTTATCTTCTCGTCGGCGCAGAAGGCTCCGTGAGGGAGAGCTTCGGTTCCACATGTCATGGCGCCGGACGTGTTCTGTCCAGAAAGGCTGCTACCAGAATGTACAGCGAAAGGGACGTGCGGAAGAAAATGAGCGACAGCGGCATCTACCTCAAATCCGCAACTGTGGAAGGTATACTCGAGGAGGCGCCGGGCGTTTACAAGAATATTGATGACGTCGTGAGGATTACGCAGGCGGCAGGCCTCTCCAGGATTGTAGCAAGGGTCGTCCCCGTCGGCGTGATGAAGGGATGAGCAGATAGAGCGCAGCAGGACAGTCTTCCTCAGCCGAATATTATTTCCCTCGAAATCCTTGAAGCTTTTGTCCTGATGGACGGATCGCATGCAACCAGCAGGCCCCAGTCCTGCTGCGGATGCTTCTGGACGGCCCTCGCAATTGTGCTGAGCGAGGTCAGTTTCCTGACCTTTCCGTCATCGTCGAGTATCGGCACCTCCGTCTTTCCCTTCCTCCCCCTTCCGGTAAGGAATTCGACGGGGGCGGCATCCAGTATGACGCTCCCCTGCTCCCCTCCGGCCCCGGCGGATATTTCATCCTCGAGTTTGAACAGCTTCCCCTTCCGCGACAGAGAGGCGAGCTTCCTCCTCTCCTCATCTCCCATTCTGTCCAGGCTTATGAGAAGCGCCGTCTTGAAGAGCTTCCTGTATTTGAGTCTCAGCGCTATCTCCTGCTGATATCCGCCATGTTCGCTGAGTCTGCCCGAGAGCGACGCATCCGTATCCATGAACACTTCCGGAAATACATCCCTGTCGAGCATTGATACGGCCTTTGTAAGCATCATCTCGGCGATGCGGACTGTCTTGTGGAAATAAACTGCGCTGTTCATCAGTATGCGCGAAACAATGAGCCCTTCGACTGCGGAAACCCCTCTCCTCTCGACGGCCATGCTGTTTCCGACGATTTCCGAAGTCTCGACAATGCGGTCCGCGTCCACCCTCCCCTGCCCTACACCGGTATAATGTGAGTCGCGCATCAGGTAATCCAGCTGGTCAACGTCGACGGGACCGTGAATCAGGGATGTGAGATAATGCGGCAGACCGGTTACCCCCTCCTCATTCATGACGAGTTCCGCGACCTCCCGCGTATCGAGACCGATGCTCTCGATAATGCGTGGCAGGAGATCGCCCTTGGCCAGAATATGCATGTCCGTGGCGGGCACAGTGCTTGTTTCACCCCTTATTATTCTGGCAGTCTGCTCCATGTGGTTTATGCCTAGTCTCTGCTGCAGTATGTATTCGAATGTGTGAGAAAATGGCGGATGGCCTACATCGTGGACGAGGGCGGATGTGAGCAGGAGATCCCTCTCCCGGCCCCTTATTTCAAGTGCACCGGCGAACCTCGAGGCAAGGTGGTACGTCCCTATCATGTGCTCAAGCCTCGTATGGTTTGCCCCGGGAAAAACAAGGTTGGCCAGGCCGAGCTGGTGTATCTGGGCCATCCTCTGCATTTCGGGCGAATCGAGTATGCTTGAAAAATTGCCGTCAAGCCTTACGCTGCCATGGACACCGTCGTGAACCACTGTGTAGCTTCTTCGGGCCATATTTTGCACAATGCAACTGGAGGTATATGAAAAGCGACAAAATCCTTCAGACATTCCCGTAACCGGAAGACAGTGATGCGAATAATGATGCGAATAAGGCGCCTGGCAGCATGTATCCCTTCAGCGGTGACCTGGATGCGGACCTGAATGCGGAAGTGAGCGGAATGAATACAGATGCCATACCTCTATCGTGAGTTGAGTGAGTTGAAGGCATGGATATTCATGCCATCAGCTTTAAATCGGCATACGGAGAGATCGGCAGGGTAAAAGTGGAATCGAGAACTTTGCAGGTTCAGAGGGTCAGGACATTTATCGAGGGATTTGACGACAGGATAGACGGAGGCATCAGGAAAGGGCAGATAGTCCTTCTTTTCGGCGCGCCCGGTACGATGAAATCGTCCATTTCCATGAATATGCTCTGGAACAATTCCAGAAGGCTGGGGCTGAAGTGCCTTTACATATCGCTCGAGGAGACGAAACAGAGTCTCATGGAGACCATGCAGTCGCTGGGTTTCTGGCCCGTGGACGACTCGAAGCTGCTAATTTCGGATATCGCAACACTGAGGCTCGAGCATGCCGATGCGGACAGCGGGCGTGACTGGTTCAAGATACTCGAGGAATACATAGAAAAGAGGATTGAGACCTCCGGTGTGGACATACTTGTCATTGATTCGCTCAATGCCGTCTTCTCACTGAAGAGCGTTCAGAACCCGAGGCAGGAGTTATTTCATTTTTTCGGTTTCCTGAGGAAAATGGGAATAACCTCGTTTGTCATTTCGGAGCTCAAGCCGGGAAGCGAGGAGATATCGGCCTACGGCGAAGATTTCCTGGCGGACGGAACAATCACGCTGAGATTCCACCAGGTGGGGGAGGCAGACTATCAGCTCAGAATCAGGTGCCTCAAACTGAGGCATTCAAAGGTTGAACACGGCTATCTGACACTCATATTCAAGGACGGCGTGTTTTCGGCCACCCCGCCCATTTCGGAATGATGTCAGAATCCGCCCTTTATCTTGTTCCTGTCAACCTTGATTCCAGACGGTGTTACTATGAAGTAGCTTTTTCCCAGTCCCGCGACATCCCCGCCCACATCCCTGGCCACAAGCTTCAGATCATTCGTAATCCGTTTCATGGCGAGCTGATCGCCTGACAGTGCGGTGTAATCCAGTATGAGTATGTGGCCGTTGAAGACATTTGCCGTCAGTTTGCCCAGATCCTCATATCTGTAGATCTCTGCAACCTTGATTAGCGTCTTTGCGCCGACCTGCCCTTCTCCCTCGAAACCCATCTGGGTAAGATCAATGAATTCAGCAGTTTCCACGGGTGAACCGTCACCCTTGCCATATTCCTTCTTTTTCAGAATGGCCACTCCAATCCCTTCGCGTATGATATCGGCAGTGGTTATTTAGATTTTATGACAGGGCTGGCTTTGGGACAAAAATCCTCCGAAGCCCGGAAACAGGCCGGCCGCACAGGCGTCTATGGGCACACGTATGCACTCGAAAAATTTAACGTTTGTGAATGAATCGTTCGCAAAGCAGAAAAAGGCCTTTGTACATTACCCGTTCATTGAGTGAAGACAGCAGCATCAGGAAAGGGAGACACCTCCGGTCGAAGGAACTGAGGGAGGTGGCATCCTCGGTCAGGAACGGCACATTCGCGTATGGAGCGAGGCCGAAGAAGTCTGTGGACTGGGCCACATATGACGAGGCACAGATCAACGAACTCGCGGACATGCTCAATTCCATCAGGGATATCGTGGATGAGGCATGCGCGAGAATTGCTGAACGCCCGCCGGAAGTGAAGACGGGTCCGGGAAGGCCGCAGGTGCCTGCATGCGACCTTGCGAAGGCGCTGATGCTCCAGAGCTAC
>JAHEAD010000022.1 GCA_019721075.1 Candidatus Sysuiplasma jiujiangense | reverse complement strand
GGGCTCGCCGCCAGTTCGGCGGAGAGTTTAAACGCCTGTTTGAGGCGGGAGGTTACAGAGCCGTGTGCTCAGTGCCCGCCTGTGATTCAGGAAATGAACGCCATATCCCACGGGATAAATGGGTAAGTTTCGTGGAACGGGAGTACCCGAATGATAAAGAAAATACTCGATGTTGCCGTGATGGTTCCCGACGGAAAGGCCGCGGCAAAATGGTACAGCGAGAAGCTGGGATTCGAAGTGCATGACGAGGAAGAACACTGGATAACCGCCGGGCCGCATGGATCCGAAACGACAATCCATCTGTGCGAGGGAGCGGCCGAACCCGGCAATACGGGCATAGGTCTTGTGGCGGACAATGTCGAGAGCACATACCGGGAGCTCAAGTCCAGGGGCGTCAGATTCACAAAGGAGCCTTCGGATCAGGGTTTCGGTACATTTGCGATGTTCAGCGATCCCTACGGCAACGAGTACTGGTTGCTGGAAGGCTGACTGCGCCGGGATGTCATTTCAGTTTCCTTTTCAGGAAGTCGAGAAACGCCTTCTCTCCGGCACTGTTTATCGTGCCCGCCGTGCCCTGTGCAAAATCGGCCTTCCCTCCGCCCTTTCCGCCGAACTCCCTTCCTATTTCAGCCATAAGGACTGAGCAGTCGACGGAACAGCCGGGTCCCCTGCCTATCAGCAGCCTGTCAGGTTTGCCCTTCACAACAATCAGCGCAAGCGTCTTTTCCTCCTCCGACAGCAGCCTCATGAGCGGCTGCATCTGCTCCATCCCGGCGTCAGTGAGGTGGAGGATTAACCTGGTTTCGCCGACCGTGATGCTGTTTTCCCTCAGCCTGTCGCGGAGTTCAGCAAGAGCGGTGCCCTCCGTCTTCTCCATCTTCCTTTCAATCTCCCTGAGCTTGGAAGAGAGCCGCCTTGTGGCGTCAACAAGGTGATCTTCGTCCGCATTCAGCTCCTCCCTGAGCAGCTCTATCTGCCTGGATCGCTGCTGCATTACATGCAGCGCGGGCATGCCTGCCACGAACTCTATTCTGACGACGCCGTCCTGTATTCTCGCGGTCTGCAGTATCTTGAAGGTGCCGATTTCGCCGGTCCTCTCGCAGTGTGTGCCGGCGCAGGCTTCGACATCCCATCCTTCGATTGTCACGACCCTTATGTCCTTTCCGGGCACCACTCCTCCCTGGTACAGGCGGAAGCCGTAGCGGCTCTCCGCCTCAATCCTGTCCATGACCTCCACGGTGATATTCCTGTTTTCAAAGATCACGCTGTTGACAGTTTCCTCGAGAGCTGAAATCTCCGCGGGCGTCAGCTGTTCGTAGTGTGTTATGTCGAGCCTGGACAAATCGCTCTGTTTGTGCGCACCTGCCTGCCAGACGTGGTTACCCAGGACCTTTCTCGCGCCAGCTATCAGGACATGCGTCGCAGTGTGGTGCCGCATAAGATTCATTCTTCTCTCCCTGTCGACACTGCACCTTGCCTTCGATCCAGCCTCAAGTCTGCGTCCCTCGTAACGGTGCACGATGAGGCTGCCCGTCAGCTGGACGTCTGTTATCCTTCTCTTCTCTATGTAACCTGTGTCCGGATCCTGGCCGCCTCCCTCGGGATAGAAGTATGTCCTGTCCAGCACGATGAAGCTGTCGTCGCAGTAGAGGACAGTTGCTTCGAACTCCGTCACGTACTGCGACTCGTAGTAGGCCTTGACTGTCGGCGGCAGCGGGGGGAGTTTCACACCGTCATCCGTCTTCTTCTCTTCGGCTACGGTAATGCGCCTGGAAGCCATGCGCGCATAGAAATCGTCCGGTATCTCCACCTTCGAAGAGGCGAATTCGGCGACCTGTTCGGGGCTCAGTCCGTGCGACTCGTAGAGCTCAATGAGATTTTCCAGGCTTATGCCCTTTCCGCCGTTCGACTCTTCCAGCCGCGATACAACGGACTTTCCCCTCTTCAGCGTATCCTGATATTTCCGTTCCTCAACCTCGACGAGCTTCATTATGTCGCCGGCGTCCTCCTTCAGTTCCGGAAAGTCCACGCCCCAGTAGTCAAGCTGCCTGCCGACAATTTCAGCAAGTTTCATCCCCGAGTTCAGGTTTGCAAGCGCCCTTATCCCTCTTCTCATCAGCAGCCTCGCGAAATAACCTTCCTTGGCGTTCGACGGCATCACGCCGTCGTTGAGCATCAGGCAGAGAGACCGTGTGTGGTCGAGCAGAGTATACAGGTTTTCAAGCGGGATTATTTTTCTGAGCAGCTCTTCCGTTGAAATGCCGATGTTCCTTGCGACCTTCTCCCTCGTCTCCCTGATCGCACCGGGCGTCTTTGCGTCCATCAGGCCCGCGACCCTGCTGTATTCGGAGAGCAGCCTGTCATCGCTTTCAATGCCCAGTTCCTCCTTCAGCTCTTCCAGGATGGTGCCGAACACCGCTTCGTAGGCGGACGGCGACCCCCTGGAAACCCATGCAAGCCTTTCCAGACCGTAGCCCGTGTCAACAACGGTCATGTCCATGGGCGTCTTCTTTCCGCCCGAATCGCTGTACATCATGAAGACGAGCGTCGCAACCTCGCTCCCTTCGACGAGAACCTCGAAGCAGGGGCCCGAATTGCCGCCGCCCTCCCAGTCGTCCTCCTTGAATATAATCAAATCCCTGCTCACGCCGAGATCCTTTGCCAGAAAGTCGTTGCAGAGTTCCACCGTCCTGTCCTTGAAGTAGACAAAATTGTCCGGTGTGTTGAAGCATGTGTGCGTCATCATCTCGAACAGCGTGAAATGCCTTCCGGTCCTCCCCACGTTGTCGATGTCCACAAACCTTGCACACGGCTGTGACATCGTGAGAGGGTTTGCGGGAGGTTTGACAGTGCCGCCTGTGACCCATGGCTGGAAGTTGTAAATGGATGCCTGGACAAAGAAAACATCGTTTCTCCACCTTGCGACTATCGGGTACCTCCTGATCCTGGTATGTCCGTTCCTTTCCATGAATGAAAGAAATTCTTCCCTCATCTCCCTGACGCCGAGGTTTTTCTTCATCGGCGAATTGCCCAGGAATGTGTATTCAACGCATGGAGGTTCTCCGCAGAATTTTGAATCACCGGCAGTCCAGAAATGTCTGCCGCAGTTCAGGCACTTTCTTCTGGCGAAACCGTTTTCCCTGAAATATTCCAGATCGTACTGCTTCCTGTCCATGTTCGCCCTGCGGGTTGATTGCCCGCATTCCACATAATAACTTTTCCTCGCCTGTCTCCTGTCACGGAGAGGTGCAGCCGGCCGGAAGCGAGCGCTTCACTGTCCTGAAGACCCGGGTGCCGCACGATCCGCCTCCGGCATCCCGGTGGAATTTCAGGACATGCTGTTCGGGCCGCCGGTCATATCAGCGGGGAGAGGAAATCGGAAAGCCGTCTTAACGCATTCCTTCTGAAATCATTTCCCGCCTCCGATTCCCTGACTGCCGTTTCGATGATTTCCGACATAACCTCCATCCTGCCCGTATCGACGGGATACGGTATGCCGTCCTTTCCGCCGACGGCAAACGAATACTTCACAGGATCCTTCCATGACGGCTCGGTTCCGTAAACAAGCGCCGCAGCCATCGCTATCGCCATTACAGTCTTTCTGCCAATGCCTGGCATCATAACCAGCTCACCGAAAGACTGCGGGCATTCAGACAGGAGCATGTTGAAATTTTTTCTGAGCCGGTTCCAGTCGCTGCCCCATTCCAGCCTTATCATTTTCACTCCGGATGCGGTGAAATCGTCAATCACAGCCTGCGACCTGCCTTTCGACAGAATAACCCTTTCAATCCATTCCGCCTTCCTGGAATTGAGCATTTCGATCATCGACTTTCTGGTCTCTGCGGAAACGCCCGAAGTCAGATCCAGTGTGGGCCCTGCCTCTCTTCCCAGTATGGCATCATGAGGCTCCTGCAGCATGTCAGCTGCTGTAGCCGAATTCCAGTGATACCGCCTGGCGTATCGCGTAACGCCATTCAGCCCCTGCTGAATCACTGCCCAGTTTCCCCTCTCATCAAACAGCAGGGAATGGTGATAGAGATCAAAACCGTCCTGCAGGGCAAGCGTGTCCACCCTTGCGGCCGTCCTGCTTATCCTGGCCAGCCACTCAGAATTGTCCCTGACGTACGGGTCCGCATGTCCCGTCAGCTCTTCCTGTATGCCCGTGGCCGCCTTCCCCTTTCCGCCGAAAATATGAACGGGCAGATGGCTCTCTGCCATCCCTTCCTTCAGTGCGGCGAGAGTGACTGTTGTTGTCCCGCTTGAATGCCAGTCAAAGCCGAGCAGGCAGGCAAGTGCCTGAAACCAGAAAGGATCGGAAAGTCTCATGAGCGCCTCCTTCTGTCCGAACTCGCTTATCAGGAGGCCTGCCAGAGAGCCGCCGAGCCTCTTCATCCTGGGGAACAGCCAGCCGGGTGCCTTACCGGAATGAAGCGGCAGATCCGCTATGCCTGCCAGCGAAGCCATGTATTCGGCCACATTCAGCGCATTCTTAAAGCTAGCACCGGGCAGTTCGCAAGCCTCCCGGATGGAAGGCTGAGCTGATTTGCGAAGGTGAATGAATCGTTCATTAAATTTTTATATCCGTAATATGCAACAGGGTTGGGGCAGAAATTGAATTCGGACAGCGTTATTGGAGCGCTCAGGGAGCTGAAGAGGTGGGAGGCGACAGCGGCAGACATCGAGTCGCAGCTCCGTGAACTCCGTTCGGAAAAGGCTCTTCTCAAGGGAAGGCTGAAATCGCTCGAACTCACGCTGAGTTCGATACATTCCGTTCCCGAGCAGGAGGATATTAAGCATCTGCAGCGGTTCGGAGGCGTCAGATAATGGATTCCGAAAATTCCTCGGCAGGCTCGCACATTGTCGCCGAGATTGCCGAGCTGAGGAGGGAGCTGCTGCGCCTCGAGGAAACAGAGCAGGAGCTGAAGATGTCGCTCGTGGAGGCCAGGAGGCAGCTGAGCCACTACAGGGCACTCATATCCTCGATGAAGAGGTCCATTGCTCCGTCGGGCCTGAAAAAGATATTAAGGTCGCTCTGATTTTGAAATCCAGGGCGGTCGGAACGGATGAAGGTCATAACAGAGGGCAGTGAAAGAAATTTGCCCGCACTCTGGTTCAGGGACGGCAGAATATTTTTTATCGACCAGAGAATGCTTCCGTCAAAATTTGAACTGTTTGAGGCAAGGGAAACGGCCGATGTGGAGTTTGCCATAAAGCATATGGTTGTCAGGGGGGCGCCGGCCATAGGGTGTGCGGCAGCCTATGGACTCGCAGCCGCAATGCTCAGGAAAGAGGACCCGGAGGAAGCTGCGGGAAAACTCAGGGCGACAAGGCCGACGGCAAACGATCTCTTCTATGCGATACAGTGGATGCTCGAAATGGGACCTCAGCTCGGGCCGGCAGAAGCAGCAGACAGGTACGTGTCCGGCATAGTGGACAGGTGCAGGCGTATCGGCGTAAACGGCAACAGCGTCATAAGCGACGGTGATGTCCTCCTGACGCACTGCAATGCCGGCGCCCTCGCTACGGTCGACTACGGAACTGCGCTTGCGCCGATGCGCTTCGCCCACAACGGGGGAAAGAGGATTTTTGTCTACGTTGATGAAACGAGGCCATGGCTCCAGGGAAGCAGGCTGACGGCATGGGAACTGACAAACGAGTCCATACCGCATGCAATAATTGCAGACAATGCGGCAGGTCATTTTCTGAGGAAAGAGGTAGATGCCGTAATCGTCGGCGCTGACAGAATAGCCTCGAACGGCGATTTCGCAAACAAGATAGGAACGTATGAGAAGGCTGTGGTCGCAGCCGCGAACAGCGTCCCCTTCTACGTCGCGGCGCCTCTTTCGACATTCGATTTCGGCATATCTTCGGGCGACGACATCAGGATCGAGGAGAGAGCGCCCGAGGAGGTCACGGCGATTGACGGCAGGAGCATTGCAGGCCCGGGCGAAAGCGCGAGGAATCCCGTTTTTGATGTAACGCCCGCGGAATTTGTGACCGGTTTCATTACTGAATATGGTATATTCAGGCCGGCTGAACTCGGTAAGCTCAGGGATGAAGCGGATAAGAGGGGGGAGGCGTTCTGACACTGTCGATCGAACTCAAATGGTACTCGGGAAGCGC
This sequence comes from Candidatus Sysuiplasma jiujiangense, assembly GCA_019721075.1. Classification (NCBI taxonomy): domain Archaea; kingdom Methanobacteriati; phylum Thermoplasmatota; class Thermoplasmata; order Candidatus Sysuiplasmatales; family Candidatus Sysuiplasmataceae; genus Candidatus Sysuiplasma; species Candidatus Sysuiplasma jiujiangense. The sequence continues at coordinate 14,991 of JAHEAD010000022.1, read as the reverse complement.
ACTCACATCGAGGGCAAGCGATTATCTTGTGATTGTGGACGCATTCCGTGCAACGAGCATGATTTCCGTCATGCTACATCTCGGCGCTGAGAGAATAATACCTGTCGCGGGCGTCGACGAGGCGTTACATCTCAAAGAGGAGAATCCCGATTATGTGCTTGTCGGGGAGGACAGGGGCGTCATGCCCCCCGGTTTCTCGTTCGGCAATTCTCCCACGCAGATTTCCGAAAGTGCGGACGGCTCGGTGCTCAGGGGGGCGACAGTGGTTCACAGAAGCTCCGCCGGCACGCAGTCGATATCGGCAGCGCTCAGGGCAAAGAGGGAGGGAGCAAAATACAGTATACTGACCTCATCGATGCTCGATGCCTCCTCAGTCGGTGCATTCATTCATGCCAGGAATGCAGGTAGGGATGAGCGCCTTACGGTGATATGCTCCGGGTACATAGACAGGCTTTACGCCCTGGAGGATGAAATAGCCGCCGGTGCGCTGATCTCCTCCCTGCTGGAGAAGGACAGCACGGCGCGGATCAGCGAGATTGCATCGGCCGCGTATCTCGCATTCAAAGGTGCAAGGGGGGAGAACCTGGAACGGCTGCTGCGCAACACTAGGTCGGGTGCAAAGATAATCGAGGTCGGCCAGGAGAAGGACATCGGTTTCTGCTCCAGATTCAACATATACGATGTTGTTCCGGTGGCAGGGGACAGCAGCATTTCGAACGCAAAGGGGCAGCGCCCGGATGCATGAATGTGGATAGAAGTTTATTCCAGCAGTAGTTTACATGCACCGTGATACTCGTTACAAAGTGGTTTGGCACCTTTCTTGTGGATGAAAAAAGGGTGGTAACTCAGATACTCTTCCCCAGGACGGACGCCGAAATAGCCGAACGCCTTGTCAGCATACAGAAGGGCAGAATCCTGCCAGAGGAGCGCAGGCTGGCGGAAAAGAGGAAGGTTCAGGTGCTTGAGACCAGGCTGACGCCGCTTGGCAGGCTGACTGTCTCCGACACATCATTTGTCGTGCCTGCAAAATACGGATACGAGCACAGTCTCCTCCTTTCGGCGCTTTCCATTCTCGCCAGGGAAACGGCGAAGGAGGAGGTCGGCTCCGACAGGCACCTTTCGGAGGCGATAACGGCATATGAGGAAATGAAGGAAATGGTAAATTCGGCCGAGGTCAGGCTGTATTCCTGGTTCGGGCTGCACTATCCGGAGCTGTATGACATACTGAAGGGAAAGGATTATCTGCAGACAATAAGCCTGTACGGGGACAGGCAGGCAATTCAGAAGGCCCTTTCGCTCAGGGACAACTCGATAGGAATAGAGCTGATGGAGGGAGAAAAGGAAATGCTCATGCAGGCCGCTTCCCTCGCACTCCGGATAGACGGGGCGGCGGAGGAGCTCGGAAACTTCATCGACGTCAGAGCAGCGGAGGAATTTCCGAACCTGACCGCGCTTCTGGGACCAAAGCTCGCATGCAAGCTGGTGAGGGGCGCCGGCGGGCTTGAGCGCCTCAGCTCCATGCCTTCGGGGACGATACAGCTCATAGGTGCGGAAAAGGCGCTGTTCAGGCATCTCAACAGGGGGAGGAAGCCGCCCAAGCACGGAATAATATTCCAGGAACCTCTCATACATTCATCGCCGAAGCAGTTCAGGGGCAGGATAGCGAGAAGACTTTCCGGAAGCATTGCCATCGCGGCCAGGCTTGATCACTTCGGAGGCTCCTTCAGGGGCGGTGAAATGAGAACCGAGTTCGAGCGGAAAGTATCGGATCTCCTCAAAGGATCCAAAAACTGAAGTGTGATATGCGGGAGTAGTGCCTGCACCACTGCCTCCCCTCTTAGGTGTACTGTTCCGCAGGCATTGCGGGCATTTTGCGGCAGCCGGTGCCTGCTGCCTTATTCGTAATCTATTTAACCATCCCCCTTATGGGAAGAAGGGATTAATATGTCGTGGCAGCAGGCCGAAGTCAGAGAACTCAAAGAGGGAAGATACGTTCTCATTGATGATCAACCGTGCAAGATACTCAGCATAACAACCTCCAAACCCGGGAAGCATGGTGAGGCGAAGGCAAGGATAGAGGCGGTTGGTGTTTTCGACGGCCAGAGGAGGAGCATGGTGCATCCCGTCAAGCACAAGATACAGGTGCCGCAGATGGACAAGAGGAAGGCGCAGGTTCTTTCAATTTCCGGAAATGAGGTTCAGCTCATGGACCTGGAGACATTCGAAACATTCCATCTGAAGATTGATGAAGAGCAGAAAGCGAAACTCGTAATCGGTTCAGAAACATTCTATGTTTCTTCCATGGGGATGCGGAAGATATTCGAACTATGAACAGCCTTTCAGCCGCAGCCGTAAGCCTTGAGCCGCGGCGCTAAATTGTTAATTACCCCCTTCCCGCTCAAGTGCCCGAATGGAGACATTATTGCTTCTGGTTGCGTCCGTCGCTGCAGTTTTCCTGTCTTCCCTCCTGTTTGTCAATGCCATCGAGTATGCGAGTCATGTAATGAAGTGGTCGCACAGCTTCACGGGAGCCATTGTCGCGCCTCTGTTCACATCCATTCCGGAGTCCATCATATTCATTGTCGCCGTCTTCATCAGACGCGGCGTCTCCGGTTCGGAGATCGGCCTCGGCCTCATCTTCGGTGAGCCGTTCATGATATCGTCGATCGCATATTTTCTGATATTCGTCTCCATACTCATCTCCGCCTTCGCGGCAGGAAGAAGGTTGACTGGCATGCCGGTTGAACGGGCACTGAGGATACCGTTTTTGTTCGTCCTTCTTCTCTTCCCCCTGACGCTCCTGCCGGGTATTTTCCACTCAGTGCTCCTCAGATATGCAACGGGTGCATTTTTCCTTGTTCTGTACGTTGTCTATGTCAACTCCGTCAGAAAACAGGTCTCCTTTGAGCCGTCAGGAGAGCCGGACCGTCCCTATTTCAAAATGTTCGGCAAAAGCGACGGCCTGGTTCTGCTGCAGCTTGCCCTTTCGGCTGTTCTGCTCTACTTCGGCGCCGAACTGATGGTTTCTGCAATTTCAGCTATTTCGGCAGCAAGCGGCATTTCCGCCCTTGCCGTCTCAATACTGATCATACCGCTTGCGACAGCAATACCCGAAACGCTTTCAGCCATGGTGTGGGCCTTCCGCGGCAAGAACAGCCTCGCAATAGGCTCGGTCGTGGGTGAAAAGGTGCTGTATGCGACCTTCTACCCCGGCGTGGCAATGTTCCTCGTCCCGTGGAATCTGGATATTCAGGTGTATGTCAGTGTGTTTGCAACGACAGCCGTTTCCCTCGCCATGTTTGCATTCATAAGGAAAGGCAGGATGAGTCCGTATGCGCTGCTGGCTGGATTGCCGTTCTTTGCATTCTTCGTTTTCACCCTGTTGACAATCCTCTGAATCAGTGCAGCTGCGACAGGCACGGCTGTCGCGTTGTGCATTCATGCGGATGATATCTCTTCCACGAGCTTCCTGTAATGTTCGGCGTTTTCCCTTGCCGCTTTTTCACTGCGTGCTTCCGAAAATATTCTTATCAGCGGCTCCGTTCCCGACGGCCTTACCAGCACCCATCCGTCATCCAGGAAGAGTTTGATGCCGTCCGTTCTGTCAATGCGCCTGGCAGAAGATTTCTTCTCCACATCAGCCATGACATCCGGCACCTGTTTTCCGCTGATTTCGACCTTCATCTTTACAGTGTGGAACTTCGGCAGCGAGGCTGTAAGTTCAGAAAGGCTCCCTGATTTGGCCACGATCTCGAGGATCTTTGCGGCAGTCATGCCGCCGTCTCTGCAATACTGCATTGCGGGGTTTATGATGCCGCCGTTTTCCTCGCCTCCGATGAGGGCGTTTGTCTCCATCATTTTCCTTGCAACGACGGGCGAACCAACCTTTGTGTATATGGTCCGGCCGTTCAGCGGACGGATGGCCTCCTCTACGACGCTTGGCGTGCTCACGGGCACTACGGCAATTCCTCCTCCCTTCTCCCTGATTATTTCCCTGGCTGTCAGTGCCAGGCTCAGCTCCCCCGGTATGTAGTTACCCTTCTCATCGACAAAGACCGCCCTGTCGGCATCCCCGTCGTGTGCGATGCCCAGATCCGCACCGGTGATTCTGACCGCATTGACAAGATCCTTCAGGTTCTCCGGTGTCGGCTCGCTTTCATGGCCGGGAAATGTTCCAAGCGGCGAGGCGTTGAGTGTCACTGCCTCCACGCCGAGCATGTCCATGAGATATGGTGCCGTGTAGCACGACGCGCCGTTTGAACAGTCGAGGACCACCCTGAATTTCCGCTTCCTTATGGCGCCCGAATCCACCTTTGAGGCTATTGCGCTTATGTAGTCTGCGCCGCAGGAGCTGTATTCGGCGTATTGGCCGACGCCATTCCAGGCGGCCTTTCTGAAGTTCCGGCCGTAAAACACCTTTTCGATCTCGTTTTCAGTCTCCCTGCTCGCCTCTGTGCCGTCGGAGGCGACAGCCTTCACGCCGTTGAACTGTGGAGGATTGTGGGACGCCGTTATGATCACGCCTCCGGAAAAACCGCCCGACTTCACAAAATACTGGAGTGCCGGAGTGGGAGTGATGCCGGCATCTGTAACCGGAGAGCCCGTCGAAAGTATGCCCGCAATCAGCGCGTCTTTCAGCATTATGTTCGATGTTCTCGTATCGGTTGCAACAGCGATGCGTCCCGGCATGTGGGTGCCGATCGCCATGCCCATCTCCATAACAAATCCGGGTGTCAGGAAATCATTGACTACGCCCCTCACGCCGTTTGTGCCGAAAAGCTTCTTTGCGCCGGTCATGGTGAGGTTGCATCATGTCACAACCGTTATTTAATTAGCCGTTTACAGCCTGAAACGGTGTGCCGGGACATCCGTGAAAATGGAAAACTCCCATGCGCGCTATAACACCGCAACAGGAATCAGCATCTCCTCCGCCGTAAGGCCGCCATGCATGCCCTTCAGCTTCACTTCCTCATCGTCGAAATGCCTGTACCATACGCCGGTGCCGGGATTGGGCAGGAGCCACAGATCGCCCATCCTTGACGAAAGCGCTTTGGCCCTCTTACCTCTTCCGAAGTAACCTTCCCCGGCCAGGCGGAACGACTCGGCTGCGGTTGCAGTATCGCCTAGCTCCTTTTCAAGCATGCTCTTCATTTTCACTGCGTCCCTGCTTCTTATTATTACATCCCTAGGCGAGCCGTAAGGCGGAATCGTCTTTCCCGACGCAGCAGCCGGGAGCATATCGTCGAACCAGTCGAATTCATTCAGGTAGACTATCGAACGCGGGTCCATCTCAATCTGCCCGTGATCGGCTGTCATCACGAGGGAAGTTCCACGGATATCGCTTTCCCGGAAGGCACGCAGGAAGCTGTCCACGCGTCTCATCTCCTTCAGGTAGTTTTCAGACAGAGGGCCGTGGACATGGCCTTCGGTATCAGCTCCCGGGTAGTAGATTACAGTGAGATGCTTCCCTGTTACGCCCTTATTCATCAACGGCAGTACATCCTCAAGTGCATCGTATCCGATGGTATCTGCAGAGGGAAAAACGGCGGAAGAGTAGGCGCTGTCTTTGATGGAGCGGGGCATTATCGCCGTGCATTCTATGCCTTCCGCTGTCAGCCTGGTCGTGTAGGGTGTCCCTTCGAAAAGCAGCCTGATGTCCAGATGGAGCGATCTGAATTTATCGTATTCAGCCGGATTGTGCGCGGAAAACGGCAGTGTTTCGATCACCATTTCCGCCTCGTCAAGATACAGGTACCATTCAAGCAGCCCGTGGGAAAAGGGATCAGAGGCAGTGTACAGGCTTGTCATGGATGCTGCGGTCGTGGACGGGAACACAGATGTGCCTGCCCCCAGAGACCCTTCAGTGTTGAGACGATCGAGAAAGGGAAGCCTTCCGATATTCTCCTTTATATTGAGCAGTCCCATTCCGTCCGCAATCAGCAGTACCACATGGCTGTTTCCGGCACAGTTCCCGAATATGTCGGGGACCGCCGATGTCTTTCCCTCCAGTATGCTGCCGAGGTTCTGCAGCATGCGGGATATGCACAGACTGTCATACACCGGCCTCATCCGGCCCGAATCCCGGGCACTATGTTCCGGTTGCCTCTCCTCTCGTGTCATCTTTACCTGTACGGAAGGTAGTCCGGACCGAGCAGTTCCCTGACTATCACGAGTTTCATTATGTTGAGCGCTCCCTCGGCACCGACGACATATGACAGTATGCCCCTCATCGCCATTTCCAGGTACGTGTCTTTCGTGTAACTCAGCGCACCGTGCCACATCATGACCTTCTTTACCGTCTCAAGCGCAAGCGGCGGTGCCGTCAGTTTGCACGAGGACACGGCAATGTTTATGTCCCTCATCGAAACATCCTTCCCCCTGTCGTAGCCGTCAAGTAGTGTTGCCGCCTTGAGCACTTGGTTTCTCACCATCTCCTTCTGCACGGCGAGATCCGCATACTCGAAAGAGATTCCCTCGTATTTCGCAAGGGGGGAACCGAATGCTGTCCTCTTTTTGATGTATTCCGCACCAGTCTCCAGTGCCCATTCCGCGGCACCCACGCATGCTGCAGAAACAAGCGTCCTGGCATAATTGAAGCCCATCATTGCATGGAAGAAGCCCCTGTTGTATTCGCCTATTATGTTCATTTCCGGTATTTCGACGTCCCTGTAGGAAATTATTCCGGTGGAGATCCCCATCCTTCCCATGTTGTCGAGGACAGTGGTTTCTATCCCGCTGGAATTGATCGGCACGTATGCGAATGTCAGCCCGTGATGCTTGAGCTTCGGATCTGTCTTCATGAGCGTCAGATGCCCGCCTCCCGTCCTCTTTGCCTCAGACACCCCGCTTATGTAGATCTTTTCCCCGTTTATCACCAGTTTTCCCTTCTCCCGGCGGGCACTGGTCTTCATTCCGACGAGGTCCGAGCCTCCTCCGGGCTCAGTCGTCGCGATGCCGAGAAATTCTCTTCCGGCGGCCACCTTCGGCAAAAGGGATTGCCTGAGTTCCTCTGTTCCAAGCTTCGACACGAGATGGCTCCATCCGGTAACGAGGAGGTAGTATACGGCCATGGCCATGCTCGGGTCCGCCGCACCGACTTCCATCGCACCTATCGTTGCCATGGTCATGCTCCCGCCCGGGCCGCCGTACTTCTCCGGAATTGTCGCTCCGAGCAGGCCAATCTCGCCCATCCCGTGCAGCAGTTCTTCAGGAATGCTGTGTTTGCTGTCAATCTCCCTGGCGATCGGCGTCAGTTTGGATCGCAGGAAGTCGTGTACGTTCTTCTGAAAGAGCGTCTCTTCCTCTGATAATGAGAAATCCATGGCAATCTACCGGTTGAGCAACTGTGCAGCTGATTATAACTCTTTTCAGTACGGATGACCCCCGGATGCAATTCCGGCATTACCCGAAAAATGTAATTCCAGTGCGTTGGCGAGTCAGTTTTCATACAATGCCGCTTATGCCGCAGTACAGTCAGCGACACAACGTCCATGTCAGAGGCTGTCTGTATCAGCTTCCGGAAGGATGGCGGCCTGCGCGCTAAACTATCCGGTGCTTTGCCGTCAATGCATTACCGAAAGTACTTCACGGTAAAACAGTAGAAAAGCGGTCGAGGGGCAGAACTCGTCTCTTTTCCATAAAGAAAACAAGGATCTAGCAGTGTATTTTGGCACCGTACCCATTCATGAATTTAAAGGCGAATGAACGCAGTATACCGCCAAGTACGGGGCCAACCCGGTAAATCCACTGATAGAACTTTCCCTGAAGGAGATTGCCTGAGACTACTGCCGGTCCGAAGGATCTCGCGGGGTCCACAGAGCCACTGCTTATCGAGCCAATCAGCAGCAGCATCGCTGTGAGGTATAAGCCAAGGACTGCCGATATCACGGGTACCTCCGTGGTTCTGGTTGCTACTGTGAGTATCATTAAACTTTAATTGTTATACAGTCATTAATGGTCGTATGAAGTTATCTGTATGGGCACGGAAAGAGGGCATTGGTTATCGTGCCGCATGGCGCATGTGGAAAGCGGGTCAGCTGAAAGCGCATCAGCTGCCTACCGGCACAATCATAGTTGAAGAGGAGAGACCCTCCATACTGCCGGACAGTGTTGCCATATACGCCCGTGTCTCCAGTTCGGAAAAGAGGGGCAATCTTGACAGCCAGGCAGAGCGTCTCACACAGTATGCCATCGCACGCGGGTACAGGATATACAGAGTAGTGAAGGAGGTGGGCAGCGGCGTGAATGACAGCAGGAAGCAGCTGCTCAAACTGCTCACAGACGACGGCTACTCGAAGATAGTAGTGGATCACAGGGACAGGCTCACGCGCTTCGGTTTCAACTACATCGACACGCTGCTCAGGCAGCACGGCAAGTGTATAGAAGTGGTCAACGAGGCATCGAATGACAGGGACGACCTGATGCAGGACTTCGTTTCAATCATAACGTCATTCTGCGCAAGGCTGTACGGGCTGCGGCCGAGCAGACGGAAGACTGAGAAAATCATAGCGGAGTTGAAGCATAATGGCAATGATGCGTAGGACGGTCAGGATTGCGAGTCCGCTCAACAGTGTCAAGCTTGAACCAGTCACAGCCTTCCTGACAGAATACGGCCGCTGTGTGAACCATTTCATCGAAATGTACTGGTCTGAACGGAATTTTGACGACGTCTATGTAGACAGTGCGCACATGCCTGCAGAGAGGCGCTTCGCACTGACGGCAAGGCTCATACAGTGTGCTGGCAGACAGGCGCTGCAGATTGTGAAGAGCCAGCGCATGAAACCAAAGCGGCAGAGAACAATGCCGCGCTTCACTGCGATGGCGGCAGAACTCGACGGCCGCTTCTGGAGCATCGCAGACGAGCGCAATTCGTTTGAATGGGTCAAAGTGCAGTCGGGCTTCACATTCATGCTTCCTTTCAAAAAGACGGAAATGTGGAACAGGTGGGCAGGCAGCGGCTTCACACTGTCGAAGTCGATGAGGCTGCTGCTGCACAACGGCACACTCTTCATAGACTTCCTATTCGAGAAGGAGAAGCCGGTGCGGAAGACCGACGGCAGCATAGAGGGCATCGACCTCGGTTATGTCGATGCGGTCACATGCTCCGACGGGGAGGTTGCGGGGAAGGGGATGAATGATTTCATACGCTCCTTCGATGTGAGGGAGGAGCACACGCATGAACAGGTCAGGCAGAAGGCATTCAGCGAGCTGAAGAGGCTCGATCTGTCAGGTGTCAGGACACCGGCCATCGAGGATTTACACTCCGTTAAATCACGGACGCGCTGAATGTTTCCGCGTGCACATAACAGACGGCTGTCCCACCGGCTTTATGCCAGGGAAGCAGAATGGCTTGAGCAGAGATGTGAGGAACAGGGGATTGAGCCGAGATGTGTGTCCCCCTGGAAGACATCGCAGTTCTGCCGGTTCTGCGGCAAGTGGGACAGGCGAAGCCGCAGCGGCAAGGTGTTCAGGTGCGTCCATTGTGGACACAGAGATGACGCCGACATGAATGGTGTGCAGAACATCAGGCTGCTGGGGCTGGCGGGAGTCTATAGTCTCCGTTCGCTGCCAGACAAATTCATAGGAAATATCTTACTATGAAATTTGTAACTATTGCCCAAAGGAAGAAGAATGTCATTATGAATTCAGCCAGAAGAGCAACGTAAGGGCCCATGGATCCCGGAACGGTCGCGCCGAAATGCGTCAGACTGGCCGTCCCGTAGCCGAAGAATACTCCGACGGCAGCCGCTGCAGGGACGGATGCGAAGAGTTGTGCTAAGGGTCTTTGACATAATAACCTGGATTTTTTTCTAATGAATGATTGTATAATTCCAGTCAGGATGTTTACGGTGTGGATGTAGCATTCTGAGAATCATTTCACGATCTGGTCTTCCTGTCTTGCAGGAATCGTGAAAGGAAAGTGTAAGAAATTATTTCAAGTTATTATGTCAAGGACCTTTGGCAAGTTTATGTCTGCAGGGCGTTTAAATACACGCAAGATATAATTTTTTACCCTCTGCCAGTACATCGAAAATATGGAAAAGGATAAAGAGGATGCGTTGATTGAGAATAACAGAAGGGCAAATTTGTACGACTTTCCTTAGTCTAGAGGCAGGTCATGTAAAATCATACTGTTGCGCCTTCAATACACAAGTCAGGAAAGCAATCTGAGGAGGTATAAACTGATGAGCGAAAGCGATTTACCCGTTAACCATGGCAGAAGAGCAGGCAAGAGTATTCAGGAATGGTGGCCAGAGAGGTTGGACCTCAGGGTTCTTCGTCAGAATTCACCCAAATCGAATCCAATGGATAAGGATTTTGATTATCGCAGGGAGTTCAATAGCCTGGATCTTGCGACGGTAAAGAAGGATATTGCAGAGCTTCTGACCAGCTCTCAGGAATGGTGGCCGGCTGATTTTGGCAATTATGGTCCTTTATTTATCAGGATGGCCTGGCACAGTGCCGGCACATATAGAATTTACGACGGGAGGGGTGGCGGCGGTTCGGCACAACAGCGCTTTGCTCCGATTAACAGCTGGCCGGACAATGTGCTTCTTGACAGGGCTAGAAGACTGATCTGGCCAATCAAGCAGAAATATGGCAAGAAGATTTCCTGGGGGGATTTAATCATCCTTACCGCCAATGTAGCAATGGAAACAATGGGTTTCAAAACCTTCGGATTTGGCGGGGGAAGAGAGGATGTTTATGAACCCGACGAATCGGTATATTGGGGAAGCGAAGACGAGTGGCTTGGCGATAAGCGTTATACTGGCGACAGAGAACTTGAAAAGCCACTTGCTGCAGTCCAGATGGGGCTTATTTATGTAAATCCAGAGGGACCAAATGGCGTTCCAGATCCAGTAGCGGCAGCAAAGGACATCCGGGAATCTTTTTCCCGAATGGCAATGAATGATGAGGAGACTGTTGCACTCATTGCAGGAGGGCACACTTTCGGGAAAACGCATGGAGCCGGTCCGGTATCATTCGTAGGACCAGCACCGGAGGCTGCACCAATAGAGAATCAAGGACTCGGATGGATAAGCAAATACAAGTCTGGTAAAGGCGGTGACGCCATTGGTGGCGGACCGGAAGTCACCTGGACGACAACACCTACAAAGTGGAGCAATAATTTCTTTGCCACACTTTTCGGATATGAGTGGGAACTTACAAAGAGTCCTGCCGGTGCATATCAGTGGGTCGCCAAGGACGGGGCAGGAGCAAATACAGTACCGGACGCACATGACCCTAATAAGCGCCATCCACCAACAATGCTCACCACAGATCTTTCTCTGCGGTTCGATCCGGCATACGAAAAAATCTCCAGGCACTATTTCGAACATCCGGATGAGTTTGCTGACGCCTTTGCAAGAGCATGGTTTAAGCTAACGCATCGTGATATGGGTCCTAAAGCAAGATATCTAGGCCCTGAAGTGCCTGCAGAAGATCTCATATGGCAGGATCCGATACCGGCGGTAAACCATAAACTGGTTGATGAAGAGGACATACAAAATCTGAAGACAGCTATCCTCAATTCGGGCCTGAAAGTACGTGAACTAGTATACACAGCATGGTCCTCCGCTTCAACCTTCAGGGGTGGTGATAAGAGGGGCGGAGCAAATGGGTCACGCATAAGATTTGAACCGCAGAGAAGCTGGGAATCCAATGAACCTGAACAGTTAAGCAGAGTCCTCAATGTTCTGGAAAGTATAAGGAGGGATTTCAACTCCAGTGCAAAAGACGGGAAGAAGATATCGCTTGCAGATCTCATAGTTCTGGCAGGTAACACCGGCATTGAGAAGGCTGCCAGAGACGGCGGTTTCGATATTGAAGTTCCCTTTGTTCCGGGACGAATGGATGCTCTGGAGGAGCAAACAGATGCAATGTCTTTTGCTGTGCTGGAGCCTAAAGCTGATGGTTTTCGTAACTACATATCCGGTTCCAGTGGCAGGAAGCATGAGGAATTCCAACTCATAGATAAAGCACAGCAGCTTACCCTCACAATACCCGAAATGGTTGTTCTGGTGGGAGGAATGAGAGTATTGGACGCAAATTATGGTCACTCTCAAAGCGGAGTCTTTACAGAACGCCCCGGAGTGCTTACAAATGACTTCTACGTGAACCTTCTAAACATGGGAATCACGTGGAAAGCGAAGGATGATTCACATACTCAGTTTGAAGGGAGAGATGCGAAAACAGGGAAAATCAGATGGACCGCCAGCCGCGTAGACTTGATATTTGGTTCTCATTCTGAGCTACGTGCGGTTGCTGAAGTCTATGGAAGCAATGACGGAAAGGAAAAATTCGTGAAGGATTTTGTGTCAGCATGGGTCAAGGTGATGGACCTGGACAGGTTTGATCTCAAGTGACACACTCCCCGAACAAATTCACGGGCTACCTCCCGGTTTCCCGGGGGTGGTTCACGTTTCGACGAGAACAGCCTCGGGGGAAAATCCGGGGATGTGGTCCCCCGGGTCTTACACTCTCCCCATGTGTGTTAATCTGGTCATGCCGTGTCCTGTGCTGGAACCAGCAATCTTGAAGGATTTGCCCTCCTTCATCACTCCCAGGTAAGCTGAGGTGCCTTCCAGCTCACTGTTGTGAGTCTGGACGGTTGAGGTGTTGCCCAAATGGCAATTTGGTATGACCGCATCCGTACGCAAGAAGTGGTCACTGCAAAATACCGGGGGAACTGAAAGAAGGCGCCCGCAGGCATGGCATTAACATGTCAGGACTGGTTCACAGCGAAATAAGAGCGGAAGTTCACAGGCTTGATGAGCGCGAGTCCAAGAATAGACTTGACAGCATCAGCAGTTCCTTGAGGAAAAAAGTGCCCGCCCGCTATCAGTATGTCCGAGCAGGATCGTAACGTTCGTACGACGACCGTATGGAATAAGCCCTGAAAACCGCATTGCCACTGTTTCTCAGCCTGCCCGTCGATCCGATTATATTCCGGTTATGAGCTGCACACATGAAACAGAGGTCAGATAGCCGCAGCACAGCTTAACAGGGAGAAGCTCTGCTGGACGCTCACAACGCTCGACATATTCGTAGACAGGGCGCTGTCGCTCAGGCCGAAGAGTCCTGAACTCTCGGGTTTCCACTACAACCGTGAACTGCTCAGGGCAGCCATGGCTAACACGTATCTGGAAACAGTGGGCGACAGGGCGGACAGCATACATCTCGCGATAAGGAGGGTTCCCATGTCTGCCGTCTACTACGAATATCTGAAGACGCTGCAGATCATGGACAGAAGGTCGAATTTCAGTGCGCATGATGCTGTTCTTGCATTCGACTGCACGGATGAGGACTTCTACGGCAGACTGAACGGCATATGGATGCATGCCTGGACGGGTGAGCATGCCGTCATGGGCAAGTTCCGTTTCCTCACCTGTTCACTCGTCAGCCACGATGTGCCGGAGAAGGTGCCGCTGCTCTCAATACCGGTGCATGCAGGGAACAACATGGCCGTCGACGTGTGTTACTGCCTGTCGCTTGTGAGGCCGCTCCTCCGCTCTGTCAGGCTCGTGCTGTTCGACAGGGGTTTCCACAACAATGAACTGATGCTCATGCTCTCGCACATGAGCATCCCCTATCTGCTCTTCCTGAGGAAGACAGCAGTGGTGAAGAGAGAACTCGCCGGCATGCTTCAGGATGAGAGAAAGACAGTGGATTGCAGTTTCAGTGTGAACGTGAACAAGACAGTGCTGAAGGGCGAAACAACTGTCCCCTTTCTCAGGAAGATATTCGAGAAGATACTGGGAAAGCGCATGGACTGGTGTTTTGCAACAAACCGGCAGGAAATAGACCTGGACAGCATAGTTCAGGCATACCGCGGAAGATGGAATATGGAAAGAGGCTTCAGAGTCCAGGACGAGGCAACCATCAGGTCGAAGTCAAAGGATGTGAAGATACGTTTCTTCCTCTTCGCATATGAGCAGGAACTCCAGCTCATATGGTCTGTGTTCTACAGGGAGGATGTACCGTTCAAACAGTTCCTCCTCCAGCTCAGCGAGACATGCACGGGGAGACTCAGACGTGCCGAGGAGAGGGCAGCGAACAGGGAGGCCGCGGAACAGAAGGAATCCGACGCCCAGCAGCCGCAGTGACACATATGGCATCACTGCAGCAACAGCTCCTGTTCGCAAGGCACTCTCCAGAGGGCACGGTGTGCTGGAATAGACGACATTGCAGTTGTATCAAAAACCTTCGGGCATACTGGACTCAGTGTAGAGTACGGCAATCATTTCCGCTATAAGCCTTTCCATTTCTCTGTTCAGCCCTCATCGGCATTCAACCTCTTCCATGAACATGCCCAGGATTGACTCCGGCTGCAGCTTCCTGACGATTGCCTCCGACGGCCTCTCGGCGATGGCCGTCCACAGTGCGCCGTGCATCCTGTTGTTATACCACACAATGAATTCATGCATTGACAGGAAGCGCCATCTGTGCCTGTCGTACTCATGCCAGAATCGTTCTACCTTTCCGTTTGTCTGAGGATTGTTCCGTCTTGACGGTATGTGCCTTATGCCGCTGTCCAGCAGGAACTGCTGGAACACTGACGCACTGTCTGGATGGTTGCTGTAGAACTGCGAACCCCTGTCTGTGTTCACTTCCTTTATCGCCGAGTTGTAGCAGGAAGCAGCGAGCATCGCCTCACGGAGCGTCTCTATCGAATGTTCGGTTGTAGCCTCCGTGAATTCACCTGCTGAAAGGATCATCCCGGATGCATCGTCCATCCATACTATTGCGTATGGATGGTTTTCGCCTGTCCTGTGCCAGTCGCCATGAACAAGGGAGAGCGAGTGCTCACGTTCGTAACGGCAGCGTGAGCGCTTCCTCTGTTTCCTTGGATTGGGCACCGTCCTGCCCGTTTCGAGCAGGTACCTGTTGAGCTTGTGGTGCTGTATGCGGTATCCGCGCCTCCTCAGCTCCCTGAACAGGAGGCGTGCGCCCAGCCGTGTTTCGTTCCAGACAGTGTCTATCGCATCCCTC
>JAHEAD010000021.1 GCA_019721075.1 Candidatus Sysuiplasma jiujiangense | reverse complement strand
CTGTAGGTGGCTTTAGATGGACAAGACCATAGTAGTGAAAGAAGAGACGAAGGAAGAATTGACGGCGCTGAAGACGGACCGGTGGGAACCCTATGACCACGTAATACGGAGACTCATCGAAGCCGGGAAAGAAAAAAATGAACCCCAAACCGCGAAGCTCGGAGGTTCGACAGCATGATCCCACGGAAGGATATAGACATTGAGGTAGAATCAATATCCCAGGACCTTCCGAGACCGATGGTCTGTGAAAGGTGTGGATCCATCGATGATCTGCGGTCAATCTGCGGATTTTTAGTATGTGGATCCTGCCTGGAGGGTGACCTCTGATGCCGATAAAGCTGGAGAAGCAACTGGATATAGGGCTCTGGACAATCTCGAATGAATTCAAGCTCCTCTGTGTCCTTGACGACGATGACATGAGATCCCTTGGGAAGCAGTTCAAGGAGGCTGGATTCTGATGCCAATGGAGCATCAGCGGGTGAGATCCATCCTGGTGTATGATCTACACCAAATCTGTGAGAAATTGGAGATCGGCGGGCCCGGGAATAGCTTCGACTATGACCTTGAAAGACTCTTGAATTATGTCCGTGCACAGACCAAGGAGGAATGCAAGCATTATGACAGGGAGGAAATCAATTTAGTGGAAGACGGCAATACGCCTCCAGTGGTAAGGTGCAAGCAATGCGGTAAGATACTAAAGGAGCTGGGATTCTGATGCCCCAACACTCGATGGCTCGCTTTGTTTGTTCCTGTGGACGCGAATATACCCGTCATGGCTATAAGGAACATAGACGAAATAATCCAACACACCATGAGATAGATAGATATACCTTCCCCAGGACGCCCGACAGTTCTCGGGGAATGGTAAGGCAGGTGAGGTTCTGATGTGCGATACCTGTGATACTGATGGAGAGTTCCGAACATGCAGGTGCCCGGACTGCGACACGTGTGGCCAGAGAGTATGCCCATCCTGTTGCCATATCTCTACAAAGGACGGCATTTGGCCAGGCGAGGACGACGAAGACGACTGGGAGGGGGCAGGACCATGACAAAGAAATGCGAGGTCTGCAAGTCGCCAATAGACGTCCACCAGGGAGGATATGTCAACGTCTATACGGTCGCATTTGAAATGCACAGCTACCATACGATCTGCTACAGGAACATGATTCTGGAATCCTGGTCTAGGGAGAACAAGAACCTGGAAAGATGGGGGCAGCTGCAATGAGGCACTTCCAGTCTCGATGCTGGTCTGCTTTCGGAGTTCCCGGCGATAAACACTTCTGTAAGCGTCCCGCGAATCACCTCGGAGACCACGAGTGCCTGTGCGGCGAAACCTGGCCCAATGGGTCGAAGACAATCCTGACAGGAGGCATCCCGAAATGAACCCGGAAGAAATGAAGGATTACATCGGAAAGAAGGTCCGGATAGTCATTTTCGGAGGCCAGTTCACGTATCCGGGCGAAGTCCTGGACAACGGCCATGTCTGTGTAAAGACCCGAACGAGCCAGTTCGACGTCCCGCCAAACATGATCCAGGCATGCAGGGAGGTCCGCTGAAATGGAAGAACAGAAAAAAAAGGATCCCTTCGACGAATGGCTGGACTACGCCCTCCAGACGGTTCTTTCCATCAAGCTCAAGTTCCCGAAGGAGATGTCTGCGGTTCAATCCGTCATAATTGAGAAGGCCCTCAAGCCGTATCATTTCTGGCTCGAGGAAAAAGGTATAAAAGATCCAAAGAAGGATCCGCAGAAGATAACGCCGAACCAGAGGGCGTTCATTGAGAGGATCCTATCAAGGAAGGACAGCGAATCGAAAGAGATTGCGAGAGCAATCAATCTCACGGGAAAAGGCCTCGACGACCTCACGAAGGACGAGGCTTCCAGGATTTTGGAGGCAATAGCGAAATGACGCGCCGAAATGGTGAAGTTATCAAGTGTGTGACATGCGGAGAGGAGGGCAATTATTTTTTTTATCCTGAGGAACCACGCGGGAATGCCTTCTGTGAAAAGCATGCAAGGGAAGCGGGCTTCTGTCCAAGTTGTGGCAGTTTCGTCGCTGGGATAGAAATTGAGGATTTCACATATATCCCAAAATATGGGGTGTGCAGCAGTTGTTTTGAAGCAATGGAGGACGAGATCGCCTCTCCGGACGGCGAAGAATGGGAGGAATATGATAATGAATGAAATGGAAGAATTTCAGAAATGGATGATCGATAAGCAGAGATTCAGCCCCCACACGGTGAGCCAGACTCTGAGGAAGATAGAGTATTTCTCGGTCCACTCAGACGGGTCGATGAGCCTCGAAGCGGCACAGATGTTCATTCGAGCGATATGGCAGAGCAAGGGAAACAAGACCGCCAACGGCTACATCAAGATCCTGAACCGGTGGCTCCGATGGAAGGGAATCGAGGAGATGAAGTATTTCAAGGAATACGGATCCGAGTTCACGATCCAGTATTGCGGTCCCGAGGAGGTCCGTCGCCTGATGGCAACGGCGAAGAGGAAGGGCCCACGCGAATACTGCATGTTCTCCCTCCTGTTTGGCACTGGCATCCGGCTGGGCGAAGCGGTGGATCTGAAAATATCAGACATCGGTCCCAATACCATAACGGTAAAGGGAAAAGGCCAGAAGGTCAGGGAGATCTACCTTCCGATCCAGGCAAGGACGGCAATCCAGGAATACATCCCGCACAGGGTGGCACCATCGGGAAGGGAAGACCTGGGCTATCTGTTCACGACCAAGGCAGACAGGAGGATGTCATACGATTATTTCCGAAAGATATGCCAGGATGTCGCCTTTGCCGCAGGCGTGAAATTCCACCCTCACATGGCACGTCATACTTACGCAACCGACCTGCTGAAAAGAGGCGTATCAATCCTGTATGTCTCAAGGCTCCTTGGCCATGAGGACCTTGATTCCACGTCAATCTACCTGCATCCGTCCCAGGGAGATGCCATCGAGGCTGCGCGTATTGCCCTGGACTCCCAGAAAGCTCCGGGATTGAACGGTATGGACCGACGGGGAACGGACCACTCAAATGCCGATGGAACCAGTCGGGAGGATGAGGATGAAGATCCGCCCGGTGAATTGAAAGAGAAAGCCCTTCTGGTCTTGTTCAGTGAATTAATGCAACACCCCGTGAGCTCACGGGTAGGCATTAATGCAACACCCACGCCGGAGCCAGCAAATCACGGCCCCGACCACCTTTTTTTATCGCCTATTAATGCAACACCCCGTGAGGATAAATGCAACACCATTAATGCAACACCTGTGAGGAAACCACCATGAGGGCCTTCCGGGTAGGGAACACCCACATGGTGATCCTCGAGGGCCTGTCGAGAGGTCTTCCAATCAGGAAAATAGCGGCTTCTCTCGGCATCAATCCGTCGTCAGTGCTGAGGGATATCAGGCAGATGGAGAAAAGAGGCTTCGTTGCTCGCCTGGTCCGTTCTAATCAGGTTCTCTATACAGTTCTTCCATCAGGCCAGGAATTAATGCAACACCCCGTGAGGAATCCTCTCACGGGGGGGTCTATTAATGCAACACCCCGTGAGAAAATGTCGGACATGAAGATTCGCCTTCACCGCCTCCAGATCAAGTTCGACCTGGTGAACCCGGTCAGAGATCCAGCTATCATATCATTCAAGGACCATCCTTCGAAGATAGTCCCACTCGAGCACTGGTCGAAGAACATCATCCAGTTTGAGGATTTCACCGCAATCCTCTCCACAAAGTCACTCATAATAACAGGCGTTCAGAGATACCTCAAGGCCTCCGGCGATGTCGAATCCCAGGAAGCGGACATAATGTCGGAAATCATGCCATTCGCTGAACAGGTGGAATCAAAAATCCGAAGGATCCACAGTGACTTCAGATTAAAACGTCTGGATCGGGGGATACTTTCCGGCAGAATCATTTCCAGGGAATACGCCTATGAGCACCACCCGATAGCCGAAAAGGTGAAGCACATGAGGATCGATAACGAGAAGGGAAAGCCCAGGATAATCGTGGACCAGAGCAAAGGGTTCCCGGAGCTCGAGACAGTGGACAGGGAAACCTCGAGCGAGGACATGGAGCATATCAGGTCCAACACTCTAACGCTTGCGACCACGGATCTCAAGGAAGCCCTGGGAGCACTGACAACGCAGATCTCAATAACAACTGAGCTGGCAAAACAGGCCTCCATCACCCAGGACCAGATGAGCCAGGTCATAAGCGCGCTCGGCACGATTACATCAATCCTCGGGCCATCCGGAGGGATGAAATGAATTCTTCTCCATTGGTGGTGCGTCACAATGAATAACAACCGTAATGGCATATCAACTTGTAAGAATTGTGGGGATCCAGTGGGAAGGGTTCCCCGTGGATTATACGTGCTGAGGGATGATGCGACCTCAAACATCCGGATATATTCGGGCGGGCGCCAATGGTTACACCTCGTGACATACGAGGACGACAGGAAGGACATTGGGACAATACAGGTAGAAGAATTCCTGGAAGAGGTAGGGAAGATAAGGGAAGACCTTGATGATCTCATGAAAAAATCATCAGCGCAAGGAGAGGAAATCAGCGGGCTGGGAAGGCGGCTGGAACTTCTGGAACGGGAGTCCAGGTTAATGTCCGAAAGAATAATGGGTCCTGAGAGAGACTCGAGGATGTTCACACTGAGATGCTGGGGGAAGAACGGCAAATGCAGATGTCAGGTCCCAGAGCCGGTGCGCAATCCAAACACGAACGGAAGCGTGGAATGTTGATGTCCTATGCCCATGATTTGAGGATAAGGGAATTTCCAAAAGAGGAGACGGTGAGATAAATGGTAAAAACCTGGAAAGATAACGAACTCAAGTTCTCCAAGATCTTCGGAACAAAACGAAACCCATTCTCAGGATCCATGTCACATCAGACAAAAAGCGACACCCTTCACGAAGATTTCTACATAGAGATGAAAGACGGAAAACAGTCACTTCCAACCAAACTCTGGGTAAGCATATTGGAGAAGGCAAAGGAGGAAGGAAAGATTCCGATGTTAATCCAACATGGCAAAAGGGAAAAATTGATGGATGCCAGGATCACACTCAGGCTCTCGGATTTCATCGAACTGACTAAACTTAAGCAGCCAGAAGGAACAACTATTAACCCCCCACCCAAAACCACGTCTGAAATCAATTATAAAAATGCGATGAATAAAAAAGGAAAGGTGAAATCGTGAAGGACACGGGCACCCAGATGAATAAGCTCGACTATCCTATAGCACTTGCGGTCTTCTTAATGTTCTCCTACTACGATGTCATCATGTGGCAGTACACAATTTTCCCTTACGACATCTCGCTCCAGTGGAATAATTATCACATATTCACGTTCGGATTTCTGGTGCCATCAGTTGTCATCCTGATGGGCATAGCCGCAAGATCCTATGTGATACCTCTCTATTCATATACGCTGATATTCAATGGCGCTGGAGACCTGATGTACTACATCCTGCTCGGGCAATCCCCAGTGCAGTACATGATATGGACGAACCAGTCTGCATTCATCGTTTATGGAAAGATAGCGGCCACAATGGCATTTGTGATCGGAATCGATCTTATGATAAGATACAGGAGCCGCAAGGCAATCATCAAATCACAGGAGGCAGACGTAATGTCAGAGATTATTCCATTTGCCGAACAGGTAGAGGAAAGGATCAGGAGATTATACCCAACCTTCCGGCTGAAGCGTTTGGACCGAGGTGTTCTCTCAGGTGCCATCCTGGCCAGGGAGTTCGCTTTCGAGCATGATGCAATAGCAAAGATAGTTAAAAAAATGAGGATAGACAACGAGGAAGGAAAACCCCGGATAGTTGCAGATTCGAGCATGGGAGATCCTGAGCTTGAGTTCGTTGCTAGGAAGACCTCACCGCAGGATGCAGAGCAATACCGGAAGAATGTGTTCGCGCTCGCGACCACGGATCTCAAGGAAGCCCTGGGAGCGCTGACAACGCAGATCTCAATAACGACCGAGCTGGCAAAACAGGCCTCAATCACTCAGGACCAGATGAGCCAGGTTATAAGCGCGCTCGGCACAATTACATCAATCCTTGGGCCGTCCGGAGGGATGAAATGACCGACGACCTCCAGGATCTTCTAGTAGAAGCTCGAAAGATCTCCAGAACGATAACGGATCCAACCATCAGGGACATCATCCTCCAGGACCTTCGTTCAGCGTTGAGAATGGCAGCCATCGCCCAATCAGTCAAAAATCAACAGACAAAGGCATATCAAAATACCACGCCTCCCCCTTCCAGCGTTCCAAAGATTTCTAAATTGAAGCCAAATAAAAATAAGGAGGAGGTTGATGAAAATGAAAGTATCCATTGAAATAAGAAGGAAAGTTGAGGAAAAAAGAACAGCCATCAGAATGGAATCAGAGAGGATTCGCAGGGATTCAAAAGAGAAACACATATGTGCCAACTGTGACCAACCCCTTGCACCAGGTAGAAAGGTGTATTGTTCAGATAAATGTTCAAGGGAGTTTGCAATCAAATATGACTATAGCCAGAATTCGGATATTCTAAAGCAGTTCAGGAACAACCTGCAGTCACAGCATGAGATAGAACACCCGAAGAAAGAGAGGGAGCCATGGACCCATCCAATCGCAAAGAAGGAACACACGTGTTCTATCTGTGGTCTAATAATAACAAAAGGAGAGGAATACGAAAGATATGTGAGGCTTCCTGAGTACGATGAATGGTTCGACGATTATCCATACGAATCATTCTGTTACCATTCCTCATGCCAGAAATTCATAAGCAGGCTTTATGAGGTTGATGCCCTATGCGATGAAGGATTCGATGAGGATGACCTTTACGGTATATTCCAGGTATTTTCATGGGAATTTGGCATATCGAGGGATGAAATTAAAAAGAGGATCAGGAATAATCAGACTCCGACTATAGAACAGATTAAGGAAATAGGTAAAAAATATAGTTGGGATTTCGAAGTCCATAAACCGATAGGGAAGCCCTTGTTTGGGGGAGTTAGTGACGTGAGGCAAACGGCACAGGATAATTGTCCTATTCCTTCACGTTTAGGACAAAAAGGAGGGGGCAGGTAACAATGAGAATATATACCACTCAGAAAAAGAGGACAGTCAGAAAGAAAGAAAGTCCTAAAATGCCAGCAAATAAGACAACAAGAAACAGGACTTCGAACGACCCTCTGACAATAGAGGAAGCAAATTCAATCCTGAGGACAACCGACAACATCTCCGATTACACTCTCATCCTGACAGGACTCTACACCGGGATGCGGATCTCGGAGATTGCATCCATGGAGGAAATATCCATAAACGGGCCGGAGGGACGGATCCATGTCTGGGACGAGAAGAAGGACAGGTATCGGGACATCTATGTCCCAGACGAGGTACTCGCGTCCCTGAAAAGATACATAAACTCACTCGAAAAGAGAAAGGATCCAAAGCTGTTCCCATTCTCACACAAGACGATAGAACGGAAGATCCAGACATGGACTGCACGGGTATTAGGGAAGAAGAAGAGCTGGCATGCAATCCGGCATACATACATATCGCTCTCCAGAGAACTTGGAATCCCGATGGAGATAGTGATCCAGAACACGGGTGATAGCGCATCCACGATTCTCCGGTACTACAGCAAGCCGAGCCCAGAATTCATCAGGAACACTGTGAACGGGAAGAAAATCTACGAGGTGAGATGACTGAGCACACACCTGGCCGAGGTGGTCATGGAGGTCAACCTGCCCCACCCCGTAGACCGGATCATTCTCGCAGCCGTCATGAAAAAAAGGCAGACGTGGGGAAGGGCAATCGCATTCCAGATTGGCATCCCCTACAAGGCACTACGGTACCATGTGCGGGAATGCCTCACAATGCAGGTGGAGATAAAGAATCTCCCCAGAAACATAATATTGCTTAAAAGATGAATGTATTTATAAGCCACTGACTATAACTAAACCTGATTAAAACATACCATGAAGGTGATGAAATCTGAAATTATGGAGTAAAATTCTTTCGTTATTGATTGTGGGCCTATTCGTAGTTATGGCATTTGGGGTTATACATTCAGGTGGCACGTACGCTTCATCTATTCCATCCGCCTCGACATCCTTTACCTTCCCATACCAGTATGGAACCCCGACAGTGCCATCGAATGTCGGGGCGCAGGGAACACAAGGACCTACTGTACCTTTGAGTTCACTCGGCGCACCATCGAATGTTACGGCTCTTATGAATACTGCACCTTCATGGTGGAATTCTCCCCCCTCGAATATATCATTCACAGTAACTGTTTACAACGGCACCCTTTCATCTCATTCGGCAGGCGTTGGGATTTTAGTTGCTCTCTACAATACAACGACCGGAGCTACATATTCATCTAAAACAAATGCAACCGGTATTGCTTCATTCTCTGTCCCTCCTGGATGGTATGCAGTATCGGCAACAACGAGTTCTTCTTCCTATGAAAATTTTGTGCAGATGATCTACATAACAGGCGGGAGTAAAACGATCTACATGATTCCATCATCTTATGCTACAGTAACGATTAATAATGGAGGCACCGGAACCATCTGGGCAGCATACTCTTCTCTGAATGATCTCTCACAACCGCCGAAATCTTACCCACAGATGAACATTTCACTGTACAACACCACAAGTCCCAATAACGGAAAACTCCTTGGCTGGGGGAGCACACTATCAAATGGAAGTGTGGAATTCGAAGGGATCGACACTGCGTTATCTTATAACATTAGGCTGGAAGGATATGGAAATCCTATATCCGGTGTTCTCTATGGGATGGTGAATTCATCAGGAGGAGGGTTTACTCCTTCATCCAATACGTACTCCTACCAAGAGTATAATCCTATAAGATATTATACGACATCGACCGCGGATGTGTCAGGAACTCAGATTCCAGTTACAAACCCAACTTCATTTGGAAGTAATAACTGGGCGATAACGCAAAATACAACGGTTACAGGTGGTACCATCGTGATTGGCAGCAAGGTCTTTTTTGGAGCACCCAACCTTTCGCTTGTTTTCAATCATGTCAATATAACGATAAAATTTGGGGGCGGTTACCAGGGCTACAATGGAAATGTAACAATTCAAAATTCCAATGTGATGGGTTTTTCAGATAGGTGTGGCCTCGTACTAAACATCTTTTCGAAAGGGAGTTCTTCGCAAGTCAGCAGTATCACTCTGGTAAACGATACTATCGTCGGTGAGAAATACTCCACAAACGGAATAGTAAACGTCCAATGCACCAGAATGTATGAGATAAATCTCGGTGCATCATCGTCAAATAAAAATATCACTGTGAGCGGTTCATACTTAGAAGATGTTGATAGTAGTTCCGTATATAGATATTTGCAGTATTCATACGTTTCGTCATCGATGCTTGCCGCAACCTACGCGCTTCATGACACATTTTACAACTCAACAGAAACAATATCGAATATGAGTTACTCAGTTATACCTGATTACCCTATCACAACAGAAAGCTCTCGATCATGGGGCATAGGTCAGATGTACCAAGATTGGATAGATTTCAACTATACTATACCTCAGTTGATGACGCTGAACGTAGATTCAGTTTGCATTGATCCTGATGGTAATTGGTTTAATATAAGTTACTCAGAGATAGATATGGGTGGCATGTTGCATTTCGGTACGGCATCTTCTATCACGGCAACGTTTTCTCATGATATATTCTCCAATTTCGTCTTGGTGAATGCAGTCGGTTCTACCACAGCCCAGATGTTTAATGGAGTTTATCCAAGTTACGTTTATTACACCAACGATACATTTTCGTACACATATTATAACCAAAGCGCAATGGATTACATATCGCCGCATTACTACGTCGGTATCGGGGAGGACATCGAAGACATGAACGTCCCTTATCCGAAATTTGCACTTTCATATCTGTATGTTATGTATAACACATTCCAGGCCGTCCCTATCGGAAGCAGTCCGTTCGCGCCAGAGACAGATCCAGTCGCAGTCCTCCTCGGCGAAGGGAATATACAGTCGAATGTTTCACATAATCTTTTCATGAATGATTATTCCTACGATCAGGGGCCGAACTCAACGCTTATAGTGCCATACACATGGGATATTGTGGACTGGGCAGGGTGCAACTACATATATGACAACGTGTTCGAGAACCTGAACAATCAAATAATCCCGATTGGCTCAAACAATAACGAAAGTGGTGATCAGGGATACGGCAGCATCACAGGAGGGCATTCCATCAACCATATCGGAGGAAACCTGTTTTATTATGCGCCTTCACCGATAGAGACATATGTACCGCTTGGAAACATGACAGCAGAGGCAAGCAATTACATAGGACAGATTGCTTACCAGATGCCAACATTCTACAATGATACTGTTTCCCTGAGTAATCCGCAGTATATATTCAACACGAGTAAAATGGTGACAGCTCCAATCTGGAATCTCAAGACATGGACATATAATATCACTCCTGACGTCGAGATCCTTAACAATGTTCCCACAATCTCCTACTCAAATGGACTTGCAGGCGGCCCACAGCCCAACTTCATCTGGAAAGGCTACGATTACTCGGAATCAGTTGAGCCATCATACATACAGGTTGGCGTGAATAGCTCCAAGGCACCTCCGGTCGACCTGCAATTCACCGGGAATGCCGGCGAGCAGTACAGAATCCAGATAATAGACAACGGCTCACTGTTCGGATCATTCATTGAGGACGCAAGTTCCACTGGCGTGTTGAACGCAACGTACAACCCTGCAACTATGCCTCTTGATCCAGTATTCTCAGCAACGCCTTATGTGTCGCCTCCGCCACCGTATAACCCCGTGCAGCCTGCGCCGCCGATGAACTTTTTCCCGGTCTATGTCTTCTGGATCCTGATAGCTACCTCGGCCGCCGGTGTTTCCGCCGGTATATACCTCATGATCAGAAGGCCAAGATGAATGTATATATAACCCTCTGAATATATCCATTCACAGTTTCTGGGGAAATGAGTGCTGTCGAGCCCCAGAAACTTGGACGGCTTCTTTTCCCAGGAATTAGCAAAAAGGAGGGATAATCTCTTCAGGCATCGGCTCTCTGATGTTGCATTCCAGTGGCTCGGACAGGCGATCTCCCTGTTGGATTCCTGAGAGAAAATGAAAACGAACACAAGAATATGGACGGTTTTGATTGCTCTTATAGTGGTCTTCACGGCTGCATTTGGTATCCTCGTCATTGGCGGGGAAGCCGCGCAGGCAAAGAGCAATGGCGGTTTGAATGTGGTCAAGAACTTCAACGTCGGCAACGAGGTCTCGGAGGTATGGGGCCTGAACACGCAGTCGCACACCTGGAAGATGGCAACCATCACTGGCGCAGGCACAGATTCAATAACGGCGACATTTCCCGTTAACTTTACGGTGAATCGCATTGTCATAATGACCGACAACTCATCGCAGTCAGTATACAACCTGCTTACAAAGTCAGCCTATTACGAGTACACAGACCTCACAAGCGTTGACGGCAAGATAACGAACCTCTATCAGTATTTCGGTGAATATGTCAACGATTCCGGTACGACATCTGTGAGCGACAAGGGTGTAACCGGATACGCTCTCAACTTCACGCTTTACGGTCCGAGCACCGACCTTTTCGGGCATAACCCGGCAGTGAACCTTCTCCAGCTGTTCGCGTCCCCGTGGTCTGGAACTGCACAGTACCAGATGAATGTGAATTCCACAGTCAACAAGACAACAGAGTTCAGCTTCACCTTCACGCAATACTTCGAGGCATCGGTGTCATTCAACCTGGTGGATCTTGTCAGTTATTTCATGCTCGCGTTCCTGCTTCTCGCAACGGTGTTCCTGTGGTACTCAACACCTGAGCACTACGGCGATGAGGAGGACAGGGCTGCCCGAGAGCAGGCAAGGCACGAGCTTCCGATCGCGATCATTCTGGGCGCCATTGGGCTCTTTATATACGCTGTGGTCGGTGAGATGGGAAATGTCTCACCACTGTTCGGATATGGAGGAGCCACAATGGGCCTGCTGGTTGGCGGTCTCTTTGCCTTCGGGTACACCGCGGTCCCAACCAGGCAAAAGTACCACTACACGGGCTTCGTCTTCGTTATAGGCGAGGTTGCAGGAATATTCCTGAACATTGTGGTCCCGGATGGCTCAATATACGCGAACTATGCGGCATCCACGAATGTCCTTGGGTCGCTCCTGGGCTGGTATGTGGTCCTGTTCGGTCTGTTCCTGACCATCGTAGGTGTCATCAACACCAAGAGGTACAAGCTCCGCCCAAGGCAGCGCAAGGAGTGATGTGATTGGCAGATGAGGAGGAGGAAGTCTCCACCGGAATCGGGCTGACAACGGATGAGATATTCATTCTCATCGTCGCAGCCATCGGTTTCGCTGTCTTCCTTGCTCTTTACCTGGACCAGCAGGCCGTTGCAGGTATTGGCGTTGGCATAGTCTCAAGCTTTGCCGCACCGATAACCGCTGCATTCAACGGGATTGCGCAGGCTATCTCCGGTTTCTTCAACTGGCTCAGCCACGCTCTCTCAAACCTTTTCATGCTTCCGGCCGTAAAATTTTATTTTTTCTTAATGAGGTGGAAATATATTAGCACCCAAGCCAAAGGGCTCATCGCTGGCAGGTGAGCTCATACTTTATCTCATTGCCGCAGTGGTCATAACTGCCATCATTTATGCCGTTGTCTTTGATAGATCCGCGCTTGCTCCCGCAGGCGATGGTATCATCGGTTCCTTCACATCAATTTTCTCGTCCGTGACATCTGGCATTGCCAATCTCATAGATTCTTTCTTCCATGCCGTTGTCAGTGCCGTATCCGGCGCCCTTTCCTCCGCAGGCTCCTACCTGTACAATAACACGATAGGTAAGTTGTAATGCGTCCGCTCTCTTTCCTTATTGGCCTGTTTCTTCTCCTGTTCATTGGGTACGAGGTATTCAGCGGACACACTATCCAGGAACTGGACTTCCTGTCGGCTGCGGGCAGCTATGTTTCTGGCGGCTATCTGCACGTAAGCACGACATATACTATCCTTTTCGTATTTCTCACGCTCTTCGCTATAGCCTCTTTCCTTTACGGCCTTGGGTCAAGTGGTGCAGATTGAAAAAGAAGAAGGTCAAGCAGATGGAGGACAGAAGGCGCCGTGCATGGCTCCGTGACCTTTCAGTCCTGGAAAAGCATGTCATGGCCAGGTCTCATGTAGTTACAGTCTTCCTGCTGGTTTCTGTGATGATCCTCTCTGCGATTCCTGCCATAGCACTAGGGCATGCCGGAGACATGCAACCCGGCATTCCCGATTCAACCATCGCCTCTCATGCGCTTTCACCGTCCTCGGACCCGTCAGCCTCTGTGTCTGTGAGTGCATCCTATTACACCCTGACTGCTGAATCCAATACACCCTATACGTTCGATGTGCCAATCTGCGATAACTCAACGTTCTCATCCATAGCTGCCTTCTCATCGTCGCTGGCATGGACAAAACAATCATCGACGGTCGCGGTATGGACACAGGATTTCGCGTCGCCATCAATTGCGCCTTACTATTTCGGAATGTTCAAGGATCAGGCAGATGTTGAGCTGGACCAGGCAGCGTTTGTCATCGGGAATGCCGTCATATCCAGCTCTATAGTTACATACATTGGGACGGTGTATGCGAATTTAACGTCTCCAGATGGCTCGGTGTATTCCTGGTCGCATACATTTAATGACTGCGTGTCAACTACCGATGTTAAGGCGTATGCCTATATAGACCCGCAGTGGACGGTTTACGGAGGAGGCTTGAACGAACAGGTGGGCGGCTGGTCAGTCCTGTTCAGTGACGTTCTAC
Source organism: Candidatus Sysuiplasma jiujiangense (assembly GCA_019721075.1). Taxonomy (NCBI): domain Archaea; kingdom Methanobacteriati; phylum Thermoplasmatota; class Thermoplasmata; order Candidatus Sysuiplasmatales; family Candidatus Sysuiplasmataceae; genus Candidatus Sysuiplasma; species Candidatus Sysuiplasma jiujiangense. The sequence continues at coordinate 9,274 of JAHEAD010000021.1, read as the reverse complement.
CTTCCGGATATTCATGGTATACGATGCCATCAGGAATGACGTCGGATACGGGTTCGCAGACAAATTCAGTTTCAACTTCTGGAACCGGTTCAAACACCGCAATAAATGGCGTAATAGGCTTCCATTATTCAGCAGACACCTGCACCTTCAATATACCAAGCCAGGAGGCATCATATGATGTTGTCTTCAGCAACCCAAGCATATCTGGGATATATGCAACATACTGTGGATCATCAACGATGCTGACGACATCATCGCCAAGCACGCCAGGGCTTCTCTCTGGTACGGATGCAATAAGATTCGTTACAGGTGCCGTAACAGGAGACCCGAATCCCGGAGGGTCCGGTTCTGTTACATCATCGGCATCGGACGTGACCTATGTCATAACGCTCGAAAACCAGGAGCAGGCTACTTACAACAGTCTCAGCAGCTACTTTACAGACTCAATTGCGTATTCGCCTTCCAATCCATCTCCAAATGAATTTACTTACGCCGTGCCCTTTTCATTTTCGACGCCGTCAGGTGCGTATTATGGCAAATACGAGTCCGCCATCAATTCCCTCTCAACCGATTCTGCAACCTTTAACCCGACAGTCACTGTGAGCAGCCTGGAGCAGGTCGATTATTCATGCCCGCAGGCAGGCTTCCTGGTATCTCTCAATAATGGCTCGTATACCCAGCAGTCAACTCAAGAATACCATACGTATACCTATTCATCAGCCTATTCATCTGCACAAACAATAGACAATTACATCCAGACAATAAGTGTTGCAAACATACCACCAACCTATGTGAGTTCATATCTCCAGTTCATGGGAACTGGATCTGAGATGCGGCTGTATTTCAACATCTCACAGCCAGTCTTTGCTGGAGAAGGCGAATCCGTGACTATTGCGTGGGGTGATGGCACTGTCTCAAATTCAGTCGGGACTACGTATTCACAGATATTCACTCATTCATACTCTCATACGGGGACTTACACGATAACTGCGTCCTTCAATAACAATCCTTCAGTCTCGGAAGGCATCCTATCGAGCATGGATGGACCGACCCAGACTTTCTCGTGGACTGTCGCTATCTCCGTCGGAATATCTCCACCATACGGAACCGCGTTGACTTCAAACGAGGTAGTGACCATGCATTTCACTGCGGTGAACGACATCGTCGGATCGGTTACCGCCTATGATGCAGGAGCAGAGTTTCAGGATTCATCCTTCAATGCGGCCTCCGGAACTATGACGATGCATCCTCCAAGCGCAGGCCTGACAGGGTTCACCCTGACGCTCAATTTCGATGGCGCATTCTATTCTGTGTCGTACCAGTACAGCGCGCCCCTCTACCCGTCGCTCAATGCCACGTTTGCCGTTGAGATTGGAGCCAATTCATTCACACAGCAGTACCCAATCGCCATCAACAATACAGGGACAACGCCCACAGGTGATTTTACGTACGAATTGACAGAGAGCAGCTCCTATTGGTCCCCTTACCTGAATCCAGTCATGAGGAACGTCCTGTTCCGGTATGCGAATGGCTCCCTGATAAAATCGGAATTGCAGGCTCACAGCTCGTCATCGGCCACCTGGCTCCTTAGCCTGGATTCAATACCGGCTTCTGGATCTGCAACCATTCTGGAGATATTCTATCCGACGGCAGAGTCTGTCTTCGCGAACCAGTCACTGACGGAAAGCAGCTATTCCGGCATAACGCAATATATCTATCCGCATGAGAATTCCACGCTCGTCAATTCGTCCAACCTCTCGTTTGTGCACTACTCAGCGGTATCCATATATCCGCCAAGCAACATGAATCAGTCATTCACGTACTTCATACCGAATTATTTCGATTTCAGGTTTGTACAGATAAACTACAATGCCTCCTGGCTTTTCCAGTACGGGTCACCCTCTTATGTCGCCCAGGACTTCGCCTATGACTCCGAGGTCCTGTTCACGAACGTCTCATTGGTATCAGAATTCACCCTGAGCTTCGTGCAGCCCTCCTCCCTTTTGGGTTCCCCGATGGAGGTCTCGGTACAGCTGCAATCGGGCAACCAGACAATCAGCGCCGCCGACCTCTCCGAGTTCATCATCCAGGACCGATACACGCTGTTCGGTTCGAGCACCATTCACTATGTGAACGAGTCATCAGAATACTTCATGGTGCCGTTTGGCTCGACGGATCAATTCTACATACTTGATCCATGGGATGGTATTGTTGGCGTTTCATCCTCATTGCTCATGGACGGCTCGCAGTTTGCCTTTGACATCCCGCTGTCCCTGTCTCTTGTCACAGTCCAGTTCGTGAACACATCAGCCACAACCATCCAGCTCTCGCAGAACGGCATAGCCGTGGCATTCAATTCATACCTGGCATTCTACGTCGGGAACGATTCATCATACCAATGGTATGCCGATATATTCGATTCTTCTCTTGGCAGGAACGTCATATACTCAGGAACGTTCCGGGCTGATGCACCTGCGCAGACCCTTTACGTGAACGTTACAGCTCCGCTTGCTCAGGTCACATTCACCGTCCAGGCATACACTGCCTCTGGCGCAGGTCCCCTGGATACATATCCTCCCGACAACATAACTCTCGAGATAAACGGGGCTGACTACCAGGCCGACATCCCTCTCACGTTCCAGGTCGGCGAATCCCTAAACGTGCACGTACTGGATCCACTGGGTGATGTCCTGGCGCAGGAGAATCTTACCGTGGGGGGAACGATACAGTCCTTCACGATTCAGATCGGCACTCCCAGCTATGAGCTCTCGTTCAGGAATGATGAGCAGGCTGCTCCAGGCTCGCAGCAGGCCACCGAATACGTGAACATCTCCAGGGGATCCCGGTCATACACCTTCACTGACATGGTCGGGGATACGGCATCGCTTTATCTTGCCGCGGGGTCCTATCATCTCTACCTGCATGACAACGCAACCTTCAGTACAAATATCTCACTGGCACAGAACCAGAACTACGTCATCTTCGGGCAGCAGCTCCTTACGAGCCAGCAGTTCAACAACAGGATAAACCAGATCTACAATTCCACCGACCATTTCTCCATAGTCCCGAAGGATGCCCCCTCGCTGATACAGACCGGCTCCCCTGTGAGCCTTGACTTCGGCATGTACTGCTCAAATGGAACCGCCCTGACGATCCAGCAGCTCCGGGAATTTGTGTCAAATTCGACGGTGACCCTCGAGAGCGGGCAGACGAGCGTTCCTCTCTCGGTTACGGAGACAGACTATCTTGTCGTCAACTTCACCGCCCCGGTGTCGCCGGGATCCTATGTGCTTTTCATCGAGGGCTATCTTTCATCAGGAGGCTCGACGATATCCGCGCAATATTCGCTTCCCCTCACGTTCCAGGCCTCCGTCCAGGTCGGAATGCAGCTCACTCTATCGGTGCCGGCAGAGATAGAGGCCAGGACGCCGACGAATGGAAGCATAAGCGTGGATTATGGCAACGGAACGCCAATGGACGCGCGTTACACGCATTCCGTTCTCGGGAATCTCACGGTTCTCATCTATTCAAATGGAAATCTCATCGCTGTCTCGCATCCGTACTACGTAGCGCCTGGAATAATAGGCTTCAGCCTGAATATATCAAGGACCGGCAGCTCCTATACGATCTACAGCAACGTGTCGAGGACAATGGTGGCAGGGAGCTATGCGTATGCATCCTCGCATTCTGGATTCATCGTGGTCGCCTACAATCCTGCGTCAGGCCCTCCCAACAGCCTGGGTGAGCTCAGTGCGTATCTTTCCAATAACATAGATCTCCTGGCATCAGTTGTGACTGTCCTTGGTGTGGCGTACTATGCCTACCGGTACCTGCGCAGGCGCAGCATCACCCTGAAAAACGAAGAAAACACCGTGGGGCTTAACATCGAGAGCAGCGTGATAGAGAAAGTTCTGGCAGGCATCCCGCTTACGCCTCCGGAGCAGGCCATATACGAGAAGATCCCGAAGGACAGGCTGAACAGGATAGTCAACCTTGCAACATCAGGAAAGATAAGATCAATAAGGCAGAGAGCAAAGAAGGTGAAGAAAGACGGAATCTAAAAGTAAGATTGGAAAAAAGAAGACGATGATGGTAATGACGGCGATGCTTCTGGTTCTCACGGGGCTCCTTGTGCCTTCCGTGGCGAACGCACAGGGCCCTCCGCAGGCTGGACCTGCAACCGAGATAAATGCCCAGATAATAGGCCTCTCGAGTATCAACAACATCCCGCTCACGGCGCTCCCAAACCAGACATCATATATGTCGCCGCAGTTCGAGATAATAATGCGGTCTCCGGGAAATTCGACCTATACCATATCAGCTGACGGCTCCCAGATCTATTCCGGTTATTTCTCGTACATAAAAACGATAGTGGATCTGAACAGCACGTTGATAGGCCTCTATGTTCTTTCGTTCAATATATTCTCATCCGCTCTGGGCATTTCCGTGTCGTTCAACTATTCCCTGGACTTCATCACGGTCACGAACTACATCCATTATGTCAGCCAGCAGCTTCACATCATCGTGCTGGAATTCACGACAGGTGACCTAGAGTCATTTGGTTTCGCCATAGCGCTTCTGATGGGCATCATGATCCCCTCCTTCACTGTCCTTCTCTACAGGTACAAGAAAAGCAAGCGCTCTCCCCTTCAGCTCTATGCGGGCGATGATTTCAGGCACCGCGAAATGTACGGAGATGATAAGAAATGACGGAACCGCTTACTCCCAATGAACCGCTCCCGGACGATTCACAGTACGAAGTGGTCAAGCGAAACTTCCTCTTTCCATTCGGGAGGAGGGTTAGGCCAAGGAGGCGCATCCCCAGGATATCGAGAAAGCCTGGGCAGAACCTCAAGCAGTACTGGGCGGAGATACTGTTCGAGGACGGCGTTATCTACATCCTGCTGTTCATCGGCATTGTCACCGGCATACTCGCTGCTGTCTACCTCTATTTCCCGGAGTTCTTCGGGATTGTTATCCTTTCAACGTTCATATCATACGCCGCCTCTGCGTGGACGGTCGCGAAGATCTCGAAGGATCACGTCAGGACGCACATAGAGGTCAGGATGAAGGACAGGCCTATCCGCCTGAGGAACACGAAGGACGAGAACGGCGAGATTGTGGCAGATTTCATCAGCGAGGACGTGACAGGAATAGCCCTCTACCATTATTACGACTGGCAGGTGGGCAAAACGATCAACTTCGAGAATGTGACCGGATTGCACGGGGATTACGGCGACATCACGCTGGGCGCATCAAGCTCCCCCGACGGCTTCACCGCCATCGGACAGGCCAACTACCGGGAGAACATCACCACCGCAATGGATTACTTCCAGCGCGTGAATGCACTCACGAAGCAGCAGAAGAAGATAAGGAGCCTCGCGAAAAAGGGATCGATCAGCGAGGCGGACTATTCGAAGATAAAGGTCATGGAGAAATTTATCCTCCGGGATATCCAGGAGAGGGACAGCATACTCGCGAAAGCCGCACCGTCGCTGACGCCTCTCAGCAGCCTCACGAAGAAGGAAAAACAGTATGTCCTTGGCGTCAGGACGGCGAACGAAAGGGCCCTCAAGGAACTGGATGAATGGGAGAGCCAGCCTGGAAGCCTCCGCCTCCTCAGGTTGCAGCGTGTACTCGATAATGAGGTGCTCCTGCTCGCCAGGCTTGAGCACTACCAGGCCTATCAGGACCAGCACGACAGCAAGATCCGCCTGGAGCAGCACATACTTGAGCAAGACTTCAGGATGAACGGGCAGCCGGATATCGCTGCGCGTCTCCTCGATAAGAAACGCCTCTACAAAACCACCAGGACGATCTACGATCTCGACCTGGTGAGCAAGGCAGCCGGAGGTGACACAGACGAAACAGGAGAATAAGAAGGAGAAGGCACCGAATGCCAACATCCGGAGGATAAGGGAATTCATCGAAAGGACAGGGAGACTCGCCGGACTCTCCGAGGATCAGGTATCGATGCTTTTCCTCGCGCCCACTGAGGACATACCGGAGATCGGGCACCGGTGGATCGAGATGGAGGAAGACGCGGACCTCGCCCTTGATGTGACAGTGTCGCACTGGATCCGGGAGTACATAGCCACAAGGAAGCAGGAGCCTTCGGACGAGGAAATAATCAAGGCATACGAGAGGTTTGACAAGGCGCGCGTCCAGGCAATGCGCCACGACCTTCGCCAGGTCCTGTTTGACGTCATGGCGAACTTCAAGAACAATGTCTTTGTGTCTGCGCAGGACAGGGCTGAATTCTCGACACCGATACAGCACGAGCAGATCCCACTCCCGATTTCATTCCCGGATGATATCGAATACATAAGAATGATAAGCGCCAACAGGACAACCGAACGCATCATCATCCCCCGTCAATACACAATGGAGGAATCTGAATGAACGAAGAACCGGTGCCGGTGACCTTTGACCAGCAGGTGTACCAGGAGGCGATAGAAGTGCCTCCGGAAATCACGCCGGAAAGCCGGAAGAAATGGTACGCAGCGTTGAACCGCTTCCACATACATTTCTACCAGTCGGCGACGGAGGGCTACCGCAGGGAGTTCATGAAAATACGGAAAGCGATCAGCGAGATCCTGCCTCTGCTCCGTACGGACCCGAATGAGTTCGACATGCAGATGTTCGAGATAATGAACCGCTGGGCCGTCCAGTGCTCGATGCTCTACGGCGACCTTGGCTTGAAATTCAGGACTGAGGCAAAGAAGGGCCTCAGGCATGAGGAGCCGGAGCCAGAATGAAAAGAGAGAAGATGATCTACGAGACCATGATGGAGCATACGCCCGATGGGGGCACCGACTTCCTGGTGATAGGTCCAAAGGGGCAGGGAAAGACACTGCTGCTCCAGAAGATGGCGAGGGATGCCTTCCGGAGAGGAGACCTGACGGTATGGAAAGGAAAGTCCTCCGATACCTGGTCTGTGTTCCAGAAGTTCATGCCCGTGAACCTTATCGTCCAGGGGGCGAAGGTCACCATCGACCATGTCCAGATAGATAAGGAAGCAAAACCATTGCAGAACATTCTCGTGAGCAACTGCGAATCCCCGGAGGATGCGCTCGGCCTGTGCGATACCAGGTTCATGAACGTCATCATTACATGCGGCCTTTCCCCTGTCCAGCAGGCCGCATGGTGGACGCTTTTCTTCCATGCGCTCGAAGCCCGGAAGACCTCCGAATGGGTGACTGTGTTCATAGATGAGGCCGACGAGCTTTTTCCCGGGAGCCCGGAGGATGAATGGTATCATATCACGAACCAGTTCGCGAAAATCTTCGGGACTCTGCGGAAGAACAACGTGAGCACAAGATTCAGCGTCCACCAGTATACCAGCCTCTATTACAAGATAATCAACATGATTGTCTACTTCGGCTATGTGAGGGGAGGCAGGAAGATCCCCGGGAGGACCCCTGTGAGCCAGGGACTCCTGAACAACCTGGAACGCGGCTACCCGCTGCTCACGAACGGCGGTCTTTTCAACATCCTGGACACGCCGATAACCAGCAGGGATTACCTCCCTCAGTACATCGACAAGGTCCATGGTGTTTCGACGTTCGACATGTTCTCCCGCGAGGCGTACTGGTCCATACTGGACATCCAGCCAAAATGGATCGCGCAGTGCCCGAGCTGTGGTTACGTATGGACCTCAAAGACGAACAACCCTCCGCGGTGTCCCAGGTGCCACAAGTACGAGGGCATCATGTGCATCCCCGGGAGCTCCTGAACAGTGTGGTATAAAGATCCCCGTTGAGGAAAAACAGTTAGCGTTTAACTCGTTTAACTTCATTAACTTGATTAACTCAATTAACTCGTTTAACTATGAGTTAAACGAAGTTAATCGAAATCCAGATTCAAAAAATTCGATTAACTCTCTGCTAACCAAGGAAAATACTGATTCCCTGATAAGGGGAGTTAATCAGTTAAACGAGTTAATCGGAAGAATGAAGTCTACTGGACCTCCTAAGGAAGACAGGTATGATCCTCACCTGAAGGGTAGAAAGTAGTGGAACATTTGTACATACATGTGGAACTTTTTTCCATCCTACCTTATATACTAAAACAAATATCTGATTGACACGGGGCGGAGATCCCGGACCGTAAGCAAAGGGCGAAGCAGCTGCTTTTATTTGTCCTCAAACAGAACGGGGACGGGGAGGGGGGTGGCTTAATTGATCCATGGAGTCGATGTTTTACCCCCTGCGCAGCCCCAGTCCGCCGCGGCACCCCCAGAATGATTGTCCGTGATTATTTACCTGTCGAAGATGAAAAATTCAACCATCGATTTCTAAATTGGTCGTGAATAAAAATACCATCGATTCCGGTGAATGTTTATGTATTGGGTGCATAATATCTGTCCATGGCAGATTTCAGGTCCAGAAAGGGAGGAGAACACTACCCGGTAACACCGAGGAAGAATTCAATCCGTCATGACCCGTACTGGATCCAGGGATCCATCAGGCATCCAGGCCGGGTTACTGAGTACGTCCGCCGGGAATACGGAGACAGGGCATTCGAGAAGGGCGCGAATGGGCGGGAGAAAATCAAGATGGAATACCTCATCAAGGCAAGAGACCTTGCCAGGGAACATGGAAACCGGAGCCTCGAGGACGCAGTGAACATGGCAATAACCCTCCGGAAGGCGAACGAAGAACACCAGGGCAAATGAGGCTGCTGGCCCTTTTATACCCATCTTTCGGCGATATTGGACTCTAATCCATTTGCTCATTTTTCATCTGAAGCGAAAAGAATATCGAAATCGTGATTTTTCTAATAGCCATGGATAGACTGGATATTGAGTTCCTGAATGGATACATAAAGTCGACACTGAGAATGGCACGGATGATTCTTGCCGCGGAAACGCTGCGAGAGGCGAAGCGGATAGCGCGGACAATGGAAGAAAGGGCTCTCCAGAAACTCGACGAATCCATGAAGGGTCTTTAGGCATCATCCTATCGCGTGCTCCTTTTCAATTCTCTCGATCTTCTCTGCGACCGCCTGTCTTATAAATTCCTGAATTGAGATCCATGACTGGTCCCTTTTCAGGATGTCGTTTATTTTGGCCAGCATCCCCTCGGGGACGAGGACATTTATCTTTTCGCCTCTTACAGTCATCATCCATCTGTAGGCGCACACAAAACTTTAAGTATAGTCTTGCTGTATCTCTCTGTAGGTGGCTTTAGATGGACAAGACCATAGTAGTGAAAGAAGAGACGAAGGAAGAATTGACGGCGCTGAAGACGGACCGGTGGGAACCCTATGACCA